>RFJF01000210.1 GCA_003695455.1 Chloroflexota bacterium | reverse complement strand
CTTTTTCTACCGTGGCAGTAACGGCCGCTGCAGCCAGTCAGCCCAGATTTCGGTGCTGGATTACCTGCCGGAAAACGCGCTGGTGATAATTGACGACCCGGATGAACTGGCCGGGGTGGTGGACGAGCTGGAAGTGCAGGCCCGCACCCTCAAAAATGACCTGGTCAGCCTGGGCGACCTGCCCGGCGGGTGGCCCGACCCCTATTTTGGCTGGCCTGCGCTCGCCGCCGCGCTGGAGCGCTGCCATCCGCTGGTGTTGGGCTTTCACCCCCTGAGAATTACCAATGAACAAGATAGCAATGAACAATTATCAATTAACAATGAACAAATAAAAAACTCCACCAACTCCACCAACTCCACTAACTCTACTAACTCAATAAACTCACCCAACTCACCAACGTGGTATTTTCAGCATACGTTTGTGCCGGGGCCGGCGTTTGGCGGGCAGGTAAAAAATGTGCTGCCGGCCATTGCCAAACGCAAGAAAAAGGGCGAACGGCTGGTGCTGGTCAGCCGCCAGTCGGCGCGGCTGAGCCACCTGCTCAGCGAATTTGACCCCAACCTGACCATCCCGGCGCAGGAAACGCTGGAGCCGGACTCGCCGCCGCCGCCCCAAGGCAGCATTACCCTGCTGCACGGCATGCTCATCGAAGGCTGGGCGCTGCGCGAAAGCGGCGAGACCAACCTGGTCACGGTCATGTCAGACAGCGAGCTGTTTGGCTGGAAAAAACCCACCACCACCCGCCGGCCCAAACCGCGCCGGGGCGTGACCCCGGAAACCTTTTTTGCTGACGTGAACGCCGGCGATCTGGTGGTCCACATTGAACACGGCATTGGCCGTTACGTGGGGCTGGTCAAGCTGGATTTTGAGGGCGTTGAGCGCGAGTACCTGGCTGTGGAATACGCCAACGGTGACAAACTGTACGTACCCATCCACCAGGCCGACCGGCTGGCCCGCTACATCGGCGCGGACGACGGCATTCCGCGGCTTAACCGGCTGGGCAGCGCCGACTGGAACACCGTCAAACGCCGCACCAAAAAAGCGGTGCAGGACATTGCCAAAGATTTGCTTGAAATTTACGCCAAACGAGAAGTGACGCCGGGTCACGCCTTTGGCCCGGACTCCGAGTGGCAGCGCGAAGTGGAGGATGCCTTCCCCTTTGTGGAAACCGATGACCAGTTGCGCGCCATTGCCGAGGTGAAGGCCGACATGGAAAAACCGCAGGTGATGGACCGCCTCATCTGCGGCGATGTGGGCTACGGCAAAACAGAAGTCGCGCTGCGGGCCGCCTTCAAAGCTGTGATGGACGGCATGCAGGTGGCGGTACTGGCCCCCACCACCGTGCTGGCTCAGCAGCACTGGCAAACCTTCCGCGAGCGGCTGGCCGCCTATCCGGTACAAATTGAAATGATGTCCCGCTTCCGCACCAAAGCCCAACAGCAAAAAACGCTGGAAAATCTGCGCGGCGGCATCACCGATATTGTGATTGGCACACATCGCCTGCTGCAAAAAGATGTGGTCTTTAAAAAATTAGGACTATTGGTCATTGACGAGGAGCAGCGTTTTGGTGTAAAACAAAAAGAGCGACTGAAGAGCCTGCGCACGGAAGTAGACGTACTCACGCTCACGGCCACGCCCATTCCGCGCACCCTGCACATGTCACTCAGCGGCGTGCGCAACCTGAGCACCATTGATACCCCGCCGGAAGAACGCCTGCCGGTGCAAACCGTGGTCACGGAATACGACGAAAATCTCATCCGGCAGGCAATTCTGCGCGAACTGGACCGGGGCGGGCAGGTATTTTACGTGTACAACCGGGTGCTGGGCATTGAGCAAAAAGGCAACCGCATTCGCAACCTGGTGCCGGAAGCATCGGTGGGGGTGGGGCACGGGCAAATGAGTATTCGCCAGCTTGAGCGGGTGATGATGGATTTCATTGCCGGCGAAACCGATGTGCTGGTCAGTACCACCATCATTGAAAACGGGCTGGATATGCCCAACGTCAACACCATCATCATTGACCGCGCCGACCGGCTGGGGCTGTCGCAGTTGTACCAGTTGCGCGGGCGCGTGGGGCGCGGGGCGGTGCAGGCCTACGCCTACCTGCTCACGCCCAAACATCACAACCTTAACCCGGATGCTCGCAAGCGGCTGGACGCCATTGCCGAAGCCAGTGAACTGGGCGCGGGCTTTCGCATTGCCATGCGAGACCTGGAAATCCGGGGTGCGGGCGAGCTGCTGGGGGCCAAACAGCACGGCCACATTGGCGCGGTCGGGTTCGATTTGTACACCCGGCTGTTGGCCCAGGCCATCCGCGAGTTGAAGGGCGAAGCGCCGCAATCGGTGGTGGGCCACAATGATGAAGCGGCCTACCTCAACCCGCTGTCCGAGGGTATTCAGCTCAATCTGCCCATTCCGGCCTACGTGCCGGAAGATTACCTGCCGGAAGAAAAACTACGCTTCCGGCTGTACCGCCGGCTGGCCGGCATCACCACGCTGGACGGCATTGATGACATGGCCAAAGAATTGGAGGACCGCTTTGGCGATTTGCCGGAGCCGGTAGCCAATTTGCTGTATCAGTTGCGGCTAAAGTTGCTTGGAATGGATGCCGGTGTAAAATCAGTCACCACCGAAGTGGGCCAAATTGTGATTCGGGCCGATTCCCTGGAACAGGTAGACCGGCCCGGTCTGGAGCGGCGGCTCAACCCGGCAGCCAAAGTAACGCCCCGGCAGGTGATGCTGCCGCTGCATCCCAACCCGGAAGTGTGGCAGGCCGAACTGGACAAGGCCCTGCGCCTGATTGGCCGCATGGTGCACGACCCGGCCCGCTAGCCAACTGTGCCGTTTCTGGTTTTTGTGAGACTCATTCAATCCTGAGTCGTGGTTTACATATCCCGGAGAACAGCTTTACAAATTAGCCTGTCTTGTTAACACCGTACGTGAAACGTGTTTCGTGTGCTCTGATACGGAATACGCAACACGCAGACTACAGAACCGGTGCGAAATTTGTAAAGAGTCACATTGTGCAAATGACCCATAGCCAATTTTGACAAACCGGAACCGAAAAATGGGGAATTACGAATTAAGAATTAAGAAGTACGGGATTGTGGGAATTCTTTACTCCCTACTCCCTACTCCTTACTCCCTACTCCCTGATTATCCAATGAACAAGCTTTCTGCCGGGAAGTCCCTATGATCATCATCGAATACACCTATCTCACCACCTCAGCCAAACGGTTTGAAACTGCCGACAATCACGTAGTAATCGGCCGGCAATCGGCAGAACGGCCGGTAGACCTGGATTTGACCCCCGATGTCACCGTATCTCGCAACCACGCCCGCATTTTTTATGACAAGAAAAATTACTGGCTTGAAGATTTGGGCAGCCGGGGCGGAACCTGGGTCAACAATCTTCCCATTTCAGAGAAAACCCGCATCACTCTTCAGGACCGCGTTAGAATTGGGCAGACCACCCTGCGATTCAAAATGCTGGGCAGCACCCGGCGCATCGATTCGATGACCGACACCGAACCCCTGCCCATAGACTCGCTGGATAATCTGCCGGATCACGGCAGCTTTACCAGCAGCGTCAGCGCCACAGAGTCGCCCACCAATCTGCTTATTCCGGAACAGCAGGGGCGCGATACACTGGCGCTGGTGGAGCGCCGGCTGGCCGTTTTTTACGAACTGGGGGCGGCGCTGGGCAGCGCCCAATCGGTGGAGCCGGTTCTCAAAACCGTGGTCCAGCATCTGGTCAAAGTGATTCCGGGGGCGCAGCGCGGCGCGGTGCTGCTGCGCGACGGGCGCAAGTTGTTTCTCAAAGCCTACCAGCCAGAACGTTCCAAACCGTCCGTTAGCCTGTACCTGGCCAAACTGGCCATTGACAAACAGGAAGCCTTTACCTGGCGCTACGATGACCCCGGTGAAATGAAACGTCTGACCGACAGCATTGTCTGGCACGGCACCAAGTGCGCCATGTACGCGCCGCTCATCTGGCAGGATGAGGTGCTGGGCATTGCCTACGTGGATAATTACGTGGCCGAAGACGCCTTCAAAAAAGATGATTTGCTGCTGCTGACCGCGATGTCCAGTCAGGCGGCCATGTTTGTTAAAAACCACACTCTGCAGGAAGACCTGCGCCACCAGGAAATTGTGCGCTCAAACCTGCTGCGCCAGTTTTCGCCGCAGGTGGCAGACCATCTGGAAGGTATCCTCTCGGAGCGGGGCCAGTTGGGGCTGGGCGGCGAGCGCGTGGAGCCGGTCACAATTCTCAACTCAGACGTACGCGGATTTACCGCCATCAGCGCACAAATGGACCCGCGCGACGTGATGGAGCAGCTCAACCAGTTATTCAGCGTCTGCATTCCCATCATTTTTAAATACAACGGCACAGTAGACAAGTACATTGGCGATGCGATTCTGGCGGTGTTTGGCAGTCCCAACCCGGACCCCGAAGGCCGGCAGTGGTCCGATGCCGTGCGGGCGGCCATCGAAATGCAGCGGGCGGTGCGCAAACTGGGCCACGAATGGCGCCAGTTGGGACGCCCGGTCTTTGAAATTGGCATTGGGGTACACACCGGCGCGGTGTTGCAGGGCTTCATTGGCTCTCACGAGCAAATGGAGTACACCGTCATTGGTGATACGGTGAACCGCACCACCCGCTACTGCGACGGGGCCAAAGCCGGCCAAATTGTTATCAGCCCCGATGTTTTTGCCCGTGTCAGGGGAACGGTGGATGTTCGGCCCACGGTAATTACCACCAAACACCCGGAAACCGAATCGGATCTGGACGCTTTTTTGGTGAAGGGAATGGGCACGCAAGGGTTGCAGCCGCCGGCAGAACAGGATTAGCCGATGAAAGCGGTGGGCGTGGACATCATTGAAACTGAACGGATTGCCGGCAGCGTGGCCCGCTTTGGGGACCGGTTTTTGCGGAGGGTGTACACCGCGCAGGAACTGGCCTACTGCGACGGCCGAACGGGGTCGCTGGCAGCGCGCTGGGCGGCCAAAGAAGCCGTGTCAAAAGTGCTGGGCACCGGCATTGGCGATGTGAACTGGCACGACATTGAGGTAGTCAACGATGAACGCTGCCGCCCGGCTATTCAACTGCACGGAGCCGCCGCGCAACTGGCCGCCCGGCTGGGCATTTCGGCGGTGGCGGTCAGCCTGTCGCACACCCGCGAACACGCCATTGCCTTTGTGGTGGCCGAGTAATCGCCGCCATTTTTACCGCACCACGCTGAAGTTTTCCCCCTCGGCGGCGGTCAAATCCACTGTAATTTCCTGCCCCCCAAAACCGTGAACCGTACACTTGGCGCGCACCGTCACCTGCGTGATTTCCTGCGGAATTTGGATGCCGCTTTGGCTGCGGGTGAACGGCTGTTCCGTGTCGTGCGGGTGCAGCAGAACCCGCTCGCCCAGTATGCTGCCGTCCGGGGCCAGCACTTGCCACAAATCAGCGTAATGGTCCCAGCCTTCATCATTGTGGCGCACTGTCACGTCAAAGCGCCACGCGCCGCCGTTGCTGCGGGTGGCCCGCACAAAAATTACATGCGCAAAATTCAGATCCGGGTTGAAGT
>RFJF01000209.1 GCA_003695455.1 Chloroflexota bacterium | reverse complement strand
TGGCCCGCACCATTAACTTTGCAAATTTGCTGTTTCTTCCGGACGCCTCCGGAAAACGTAAAGTGTAAAATGTGACACGCAACACGCAGGTAGCAAAAACCAGCACGAAATTTGTAAAGATGACATGACGCGCAAATGAACCACGCCAACGCTATTTATGTTAAAATAACCGGTCATGGTAAAATTGGCCCGGGCGCCACACACCGCGCGTCACAGACAAAAAAATTTTTGCGGCCCGCAACGGAGCCGCCAATTCAATTAACCGGGAGGTTTGAAAAATGGAATATCGCCAGTTGGGAAAGACCGGCATGAATGTATCGGTGCTCAGTTACGGGGCGTCTTCACTGGGCAGTGTCTTCCGCCGCGTTACCGAAGCCGAAGGCATTGCCGCGGTTCACGCCGCGCTGGATTTAGGCATCAACTTTATTGATGTTTCACCCTTTTACGGCCTGACCGTGGCCGAAACCGTACTGGGCAAAGCGCTGAAATCCATTCCCCGTGACAGCTACTACCTGGCTACCAAAGTAGGGCGCTACGGCTACAAAATGGAAGATTTTGACTTTTCCGCCGAACGCGTGACTGCCAGCGTGGATGAAAGCCTGGCCCGGCTGGGTGTGGATTACGTGGATATTATCCAGTGCCACGATATTGAATTTGGTAATTTGGACCAGATAGTTGAGGAAACCATCCCCGCGCTGCGCAAACTGCAACAACAGGGCAAGGTTCGATTTGTGGGGATTACCGGGCTGCCGCTGAAAGTCTTTACCTACGTGGCCGACAGGGTTGAGATTGACACCATTCTCTCCTACTGCCGGTATGAACTCAACGATACCGCCCTGGTCGATCTGGTACCTTATTTTCAGCAGAAAAACATTGGCATCATCAACGCCTCGCCGTTGGGGATGGGCTTGCTGACCCAGCGCGGCGCGCCAGACTGGCACCCCATTTCCGCCGAGGCGCGTCAAATCTGCGCCAAAGCCGCCGAACACTGCGCCGGCAAAGGGGTGGATATTGCCCAGTTGGCTCTGCAATTCAGCCTGGCCAATCCCGATTTTGCCACCACGCTCATTGGCACGGCCAGCGCGGCTAATGTACAAAAGAATGTGCAGTGGATGGAAGCGCCAATGGATGAACAACTGCTGGCCGAGGTGTTGGAAATTCTGGCGCCAATTCACAACCAAACGTGGGTATCGGGCCGCCCGGAAAATAATTGATTCTCGTCGCGGGTCTCGGGAAAAGGCTCAGTTGTCGTTGTCTTCAATGTTGATGCTGGTTGCCCCCTTCTCGCGGACAATGGCATCAACAAATTTTTCTATTTTCCCAAACCAGCGTTTCTCGCGGGTAGCTCCCAGTGAGGGGGGGTGGATGTCTTTGTCCCACTGGGTTTTGGCGTTATATAGCGCTTTATCAAGATTGGCGCCGGAAAATTCAACATCCTGTAAAATCGCGCCGCGCAGATCAGTTTTTTTCAAAGTGGCATCTTTGAGTGTTACTTCTGTCAAAATTGCGTCGCGCAGGTTGGCGCCGGTCAGGTTGGCCGCCGACAGGTTGGCTTCGGCCAGATTGGCGTTGCTCAAATTGGCGCCACTCAAATCCGAACCGTACAGATCGGCGGCGCTGAGATTGACTTTTCGTAAATTGGCTTTTTGCAACCTGGCCTGCCGAATATTGGCAAACACCATATTTGAGCGGGCCAGGTTGGCGCCGTCCAAATCGGCCCTGGTCAGATTGGCAAAAACAAGATTGGCCTCGGCCAGGTTGGCGTTTTGCAGGTTGGTCCTGTACAGGTCAGCCTCGCTGAAATTGACCCCGTGCAAGTCCAACCCACTCAAATCTGCGTCGCCCAGATCAACCCGGCGCATATCAGGCGCCTGGCCATTGGCCCGCGCATTTTGAATTTTTTGTTCCACATCTTTGCGATTCATAACGTTGGTGTTACGTCAGGTAACAGTTTTTTAAATTTTAGCACGATAGGTGAGATGTGCAACGTTTGCGGGTTGTGCCTGACGTGCGGGCCGGCTATTAACCACCGGTCTGTTGCTGGTTGTCATTTTGCCATCCTCGGGCTGGTGTGTGGAATGGGGTTTTGGGGTCATCAGAAAAATAAGAATTACCGATGCGGGAATCACCACAAAAAAGACTCCCCAAAAATCCTTGATTTGCTGTGAAGGTTTATGCAGGGATTGCATATAAATGGGTACACACCAAAACATCAAAAGGTTGAGAACAAAATGTTGCAAAAAATCCTTGATTTCATTGGCAAACCTGCCCAAGCCGAAAGGTTACCGAACCAGTCGCGTCCGGAAATCCGACAGGCAACGGCCCGGCCCGCAAACCGGCAAAATGACGCCACCCGCCCCAGTTACCGCATTGGCAAACACAAGTCCTCCGATATTCACAAAGCGATTGACCTGTCGGGTTAAAATTTGTTTTGACCAATCAGGCCAACCCGCAAACCCTGCCCGGCTCATACGTCAAGTGTAGTGAGTTTTGGCAGGTGTTGCAGCGTGTCGGGCAGGTAAGATATGCGGTTGCCTCCCAACCGCAATTTGACCAGTTTTTTCAGGTGCCCGATTTCCGGCGGCACGGTTTGCAATTGATTTCCCCACAAATTTAGTACCCGCAAATTTTTCAACTCTCCAATTTCAGGTGGTAAAACTGCCAACTGATTTCCCGACAGGTCCAGTTCTTGCAACCGGCTCAGATGCCCAATTTCCGGTGGCAACGTTGTAATCCTGTTATCAGACAGCTTTAAATCCTGCAGATTCTTTAGCCGGCCAATTTCCGGTGGAATTTTGGTGAGCCGGTTAGAATAAAGATTCAGCCGGGTTAACTGCTTTAGTTGACCGATTTCTGGTGGAACTTCGGTGAGTAGATTTTTGGGCAGGAGCAG
>RFJF01000208.1 GCA_003695455.1 Chloroflexota bacterium | reverse complement strand
TTTCACGTTGAGCGGCTGGGCGGCGTAGTGGCCGAAACACCCATCATTTTTGAAGACCGCCGGGTGGGGCAATCCAAAATGTCGTGGCGGATTGTGGTCGAGGCGTTCACTTTTGTGGTGCGTACGGCCGCCCGGGATTTTTTTCACCATTCCGGCCGTCCGGCCGTGGTTGACAAAGTGAAGTTGACATAATTATTGAGGCGAGGGCTAAAATTGAACCAATCGTCAGAAATCACCGGGAGGGGGCAGTTTATTGTGAATCTTGTGGGGGGCAGGGTTAACAGTGTAACCAAAGTAGCACAGATGGCAAGAGCGTTTGAACGGCCTGCTGTACAGTACATATTGCTGGTAATGATTGTTTTAACAGCCGGAACCCTGCGGTTTTACAAACTGGGGGCGTGGGGCTTTTGGCTCGATGAAATTTACACGGTCCGCAACGCCGAGGCACTCTCGGCGCTGGATATGACACCCTATATTTGGGATGCAGACCAGAGTAATTTTCCGCTTTCTTTTATGCTGGTGCGGTTGTCGTCGGCAATGTTCGGGGAAAGTGAATGGAGCGCCCGTTTCTTTTTTGCGTTAATCAGCGTGTTGTCAATTCCGGTTTTTTATTTTTTAATCCGGGCTGTATTTAACCCGCCTGTAGCCTTGTTGAGCGTGCTATTTCTGGCTATCGCACCGTGGCATATTTACTGGTCACAAAATGCCCGGTATTATGCGCTGGTCTTTTTCCTGAGCAATCTGTCGTTGTTATTGTTTTATTTGGGCGCCGAAAAAAACAAACCCGGCTATCTGGCGCTATCGGGCTTGTGTTTTGGGCTGAGTGTGCTGACCCACCCCGCGGCCGCCATTATTACGCCTACCTTTGTGTTGTACCCCCTGATCCTCAAATTATTACGGTTCAATTGGCCGCCGGGAATTAATCTGAAAACAGTTGCCATATTCGGGGCCGTGATTGCGGTGGTGGTGTTAGCCTATTTTGACCCAATTCACGTATTTTTTGACGATATTCTCAGAATTGAGACAGATACCGGGCAGTCGCTGGACAAGGTTATTCCATCGGCCGCCGGCGGAAATCCGTTACGATTTTTGTTTGGGGTGAGTTTTTTTACGGGGTCATATCTGATTGGATTTGGGCTTTTTGCAATGGTTTATTTGATTTATCATCAGCGGAGCCGCCCGGCATTGTTGTTGGGGGTTAATGCGCTGGTGCCAATTGCATTGCTTGTTGTTGTTTCAGCGTTTCGGGTTACATTTAACCGGTATGTATTCCCAATTTTGTTGAGCTGGCACATCCTCAGCGCAGCCGGGCTGGCGGCTTTGTGGAAATTGACCAAAGCACCTGAAAAGTTACTGGTAAGCGGTTTGATTGTTGTATTTTTACTCATTCCGACCTCGGAGAACTTTTTATATTTTCGGTATCAAAACGGCAACCGTGAAAACTGGCGTGATGCTTTTGCGTACGTCAACCAGCATCGTCAGCCGGATGATTTAGTGGTGGCATCATTTCCGGCGGCGGGTGAATACTATTTGGGGCCGGATGTATTGTGGAGTGTTGAGGTTCAGCCTGACGATATTGAAAATTCTGGTCATCGAGTTTGGTTTGTGTTAAACAATGCCATTGAATGGGGAGTCCCACTTCATTCATGGATTAAAGACAATGCCCAAAATGTGGCCGACTTTGATGTTGTTGTTAACAGTGCCCGTACCTATAATATGCACGTTTATTTGTACACGCCTGAGTAAACTGAGTGTGACATGAATTATCTGGTTAAGACAAGCATATTTTTGATGGCAGTTCTGCTTTTTGCTTCATTAATGTGGGCTACCAACCTGGCTGCTCTGGCCCAACAATCATTTTCAAATGTAGAATGGACACAGCCTCAACGCATCCCCTCACCCGATGATTCAAGTTCCTGGTTTCCTGATCTGGCAGTTGACAGCCATGACAATGTTCACGTGGTATGGAACGAAACCAAAGCAGAAGAAAACAGGGACCTGGAACGTGTTTTTTATTCAATGTGGAATGGTAAACAATGGACACCCTTTAACGATATTGTGGCCCCACAAGTTGATATTATCAGAAATTCAATTGCGGCAGACGGTAACGATATTTTGTATTTTGTGTACGGCTGGCTGAATTTGTTTTATAAAACGGCCCCGGTTGAGAAAGCTCTTTCAGCGGCGGCCTGGTCCACCCCCCACCGGATAAATACCCGCACCGGCTCTTACGCCAGCGATGTTGCCATTGACGGTTCCAGAATTTATGTGTTGTATGATGACGCCGGTGCCCTGGATGAAAACAGCCCCTGTTTGTCCGGGTGCGCTGACATTTTTTTTCGTACTTCTTTGGATCTGGGGAATACCTGGCTGGAACCTGTTCCACTTTTCCCCACCAGCGGCGGTTCGGCCCGGCCTCAAATCAGCGTAGATACCGCCGGAGTGATTCACGCCAGTTGGGATGAGGGCTGGGACCGGCTGAGCGGAGCAATGTCGCCGGAACGTTTTGGAGTTTATATGAATTCCAAAGATGGTGGCAAAACATGGTCAGAACCAACCATTGTCACCCATCCGGCGCAATCAAACTTTCAGACAACGGCCGGCTCCGATGGGCGCGGCGGCGTTCTGCTGGTCTGGCGAACGGACACATTGGATTATCCGGGTATTTATTACATGTGGTCTACGGATTACGGCCAAACCTGGTCTCCCCCTAAAACTATTCCTGGCATTGCGGTCAGAAAGGGTGATACACCGTTTGACACCTACAGCCTGGGAGCAGACAGCGCCGGTAACATTCATTTGCTGGCGGCAGGCCAAAGCCCGGACAAACCCGATTACCCGCCCCAACTGTACCACGTGGTTTGGAACGGGCAATCATGGTCTGTTCCCTTTGCGTTGTATGATGATGTGGGCGCTCCGGAATATCCACATCTGGTGATTCACAATGGCAACCAAATTCATGCCACCTGGTTTACGCGTTTTACAGATACAAACATGCCTCATCAAATTTGGTACGCCCGTGGAAAAATAAACGCACCGCAGATGTTGCCCACCGTTACCCCAACCGTAACCCCCACCCCTGTTCCGCCTACCCGCACACCCACGCCTACGGTAACGCCCAAGCCAACCTTACCGCCCCAAATCGTCCAGGCAGCGGTTCCCGGTGATGCCGTGGATACTATTTACACAGAGAATGATGACCTTTGGTTGTTATTCAAAAGTTTGTTGCCTGCTATGGCGCTCATTGTTGTGGTTGTGGTTGTGATACGTATTTTTAGAAGTTGATGGCTGCTTCTCATCGTTATCTCCAGCGGGTTATGCCGGTTGCGGTACCTGTTGCGCAGTTTCTTGCCCCACTGCCCCTGATTTTTGCCGGTATTCTGGATATTCTGAATCCTAAAGTTGCGGCGCTGGCCGGGCTGACGGCACTAGCCCCCTGGCTGTTAAAGTGGGCCAGAACCGGACGCGTATCGCGCCCGTTGGTGGTTGGTATTCCGCTGACGGTGCTGGCGGTTACTGCCGTGGTCAGTTTGCAGACAGCCTACTACGCCGGCAACAGCTTACCTACAGTACTAACCTTGCTGGGCTGCATTGCCCTATTTGCAACCATTGTCAACACCAACATTCCTCCCCGGAAACTTGCCGCCGGGCTGGCACTGATTGCTGCAATATTGGCCGTTTATTTTGTAACACAGTACGCCTACTTTCCCTACCCCGCTGAAAACGAACCCTGGCAGCGGCCCATCACGGCACTGGCGCTGGCTACCGGCGCCATTCTGCCCAATGTTGCATTTTTTGTGCCCCACGTAAATGGTGTTGCCGCATTTTTGCAGGGGGCGCTGTTGCTGAATTTGGCCCTTGTGCGGGGCAGCCAAAACCGGCAGCGATTTTTCTGGCTGGCCGTTTTTGTGCTGTTGGGGTATGCCCTGCTCATCACCGGCTCGCGAGGTTCGTGGCTGGGATTGGCTGTGGCGCTTTTTATCTGGGGGATGTTGTGGTTATCGGTGCGGGTAAAACGTGTGGGGGTGGCCGTGGTTATCGGCGGTGGGTTGGCAACATTGGCGTTGCTGTGGGCGCTGCTTACTTTTTCCAGTTTGGCGCAAGCCGCACAATCCCGGTTCAATCTGTATTTGTCCAGCTTGTACCTGCTGGCCGATTACCCGTTCACCGGCATTGGCCCCGGTAAAGGGTTTGGATTGATTTATTCCCGTTACCAGTTACTCATAAACCACGTTTTTCTCACCTATCCCCACAACCTGTATTTAACTGTAGGATTATCTTTTGGCCTGCCAGGGTTGCTGGCGCTGCTGTGGCTTATGGTCAATTTCTTCCGATTTGTGATACAGGTAGAACTAGCCGCCGCCCCGTCGCCCCAAAAAATGGTGTTCCGCGCCGCATGGCTGGCCGTGGTGGCACAATTTACGCACGGGCTGCTCGATGCCACCCAGTTTGCCGGCGAACTGTGGGCCATGCCAATGCTGTTTGCCCTGTTGGGGCTGGCAATTTTGGCCGGGCACACATTGCACCCGTCTACCAAAACTGTGCCGGCAAAAATCAGGTGGGCCGTTGCAGGGGGATTAGCGATACTGCTCTTGCTTGCTGGAGGGTTGTTTCAGCAACAATTGCGGGCGGCGTGGTACGCCAATCTGGGGGCGGTAGCGCAGACCCGGGCCGATTTTGCGCCGGCGTTAAGTGAAGACGAGCAAGCGGCGTTTCGCCGGCAGGCCGCCGGCTATTTCCACCGGGCGTTGCAAATCGCCCCCCACCAGCCAACGGCGCATTTGCGGTTGGGGTTGCTGGCGCTGGCAGACCGGAAATTTGAAACCGCAAAAGAGCATTTGCAACAGGCATACGCCGTGCAGCCACACAATCCCGCCGTATTGAAGGCGCTGGGTTTAACATACACCTGGCTGGGCCAACCGGACCAGGCCGAAGCGTTGTTCAGGCAGCGCAGCGATTTACCCGCTATAAAATCAGAGTTGGATACGTGGGGTTGGTGGTGGCAGGAAAAATACCGGCGCACGGATCTGGCCAAACAGGCCAAAGATATGGCGCAACGGCTGTCGGTGGAGTGACGGCAACAAAAAACGGGCTGGTTCCAAAAACCAACCCGTTTTTAATATAACACGCAATGGTTAACCGTGTGCGGCATCCCGGTAAATTGATTCCAGATTTTGGGCCGTGGCGTTCCAATCGTGGTGAGTTTCAACGTAGCGCCGGCCGGCTGTTCCAATTTGGTGGCGGCGTTGCTCGTTGCGCAGCAAAGATAACGCGGCGGCGGCAATGTCGCCTGGCGTGTCGGCCACCAGTAAATCCTGCCCCGCTTTGGCTTTGAGTGACGCCATAGGCTGCGAGGTGGTGATGACCGGCGTTTCCATCGCCATGGCTTCAAGTACTTTATTTTGAATGCCCACCCCGTAGCGAATGGGCAGCACCGAAATGGTGGCCTGCGCCAGGTGGGGTCGCATATCGGGCACGGTGCCGGTTACGGTAATGCGCCGGTCTTCGGCCAGCGCCAGCAAAATGGATGACGGGTCTTTGCCTACAATTTTCAGTTGGGTGTTGGGTAGTTGCTGCCAGATGAGCGGCATCACCGTGGTAATCAGGTCAATGGCGGCGGCTTCGTTGGCGTGGTAGCTCATTTTGCCGCTGAACACCAGCGTGGCCGGCTCGCGGGGCAGGTCCAGCGGCGAGAAGTATGCCAGGTCAACTCCGTTGGGCAACACCGCAATGCGTTCGTTGGCGTTGGGTTGGCCGGCCAGCGCCACCAGCGATTCCTTGTCTTGCGGGCTGGTAACCAGCACCCGCGCGTATCGTTCGGCCAGGTGACTCTCGTAGCTGCGGGTGCGTTCCAAATCAAGCCGGGCTTTCAGCCTGCTGCGCCAGTTTGGGCCGGCGTGCAGTGTTTTTTCAAACAGCAGCGAAATAGAGTCAACCGAATCAAACACCACAGGCGTGCCGTTGGGGGCGGGGCTGAGTTCTGCGCCGCGCAGGTGTTCAACGTGAATCACGTCAAACCTGGTTGTTTTGAGCGTTTTGGTTACCAGCGCCTGCATTTCTGGCGACCGCGAGTAGGCCGCCTGAAACGGGGTGTGGCCGGGCAGGGCCTGCACACCGTTCCACAAAGTGCGCCAGCGTGGCAGCGTTACCAGTTCAATCTGCCGGCACCACTCTTTCAGGTCAGCTAGGCTGGTTGTGTCTTCACCGGGAGGCACCAGCGCCAGCAGCGTGATTTCGTTTCCGCGCCACGCCAAATGTTTAATGATGTTGTAGGGGCGTACCCGCACCAGCGAGGGGATGTACGGGCTGATAAACAGAATTCGCACGGCAGTGACCCTTTCCCTGATAATTTAGTGCTTCAATTATATCAAAATGCCATGCGAGAAATATCAGAGATTAATTTGAAAATAGTTAGAGTACGGTATTCCGGGTAAATAAAAAAAGGCGCACCGATTGCGCCTTTTTTGGGAACAGAAATGGTAATTTAGGTTGACATTCGCATACGGCGGGCCACAAACAACACTACCGCCAGCCCAATGGCAATCAGCACAGCCTCTATGCCGCCCAGCCCGGTATCGGGCACTTCAGACGGTGTTTCGGCGGTGGCGGTGTTGCCGTTTTTGCCGGGTTGGTTGGGTAACGGCAACCCTTTAGGCCCTTCCTGATTTTTGCCGGTCCCCACACTACCCACGGCGGCTACCTCGCCTTCTGCCGGATGATTACCGCCCACTACCGGGGTGTTGGTTGGCGTGGGTGCGGGCGTATTGGTGGCAGGTGGCTTTACCGCAACAACTGTGGCTGTGGGGTTGGGCAGCCGGATCATCAGCGTTGGCGTAGGCAGGGTCAGTGCCGCCTGTTCCTGAATATTCTGGCGAATCACAAAAACGCCGCCAATGCCCAACAAGCCCAAAACCAGTAGCCCAATTAACGCGATGGCTAAAATCACAAACAATCTGCTTTGGTGGGTGCTTTCTTCTTCCACGCTGGCACTCCTTCCATGCTACGCCGGGGAGATACTCCCAGGATAATTGAACACCTATGCCATCTCATTTTATGTCAAAACTTAAAAAAATGCAAATTAAAAATACCATATTTAGTATGGATATTCAGCATTTACCACTATATCTTGTGTAATTTAGAGAAAACGGCCACACCGTGGGGATATTGTGCAGTTGGCGTGGTGCCGGAGCAGCACCCGGTGCGGCTATTCAATGAGTTGCAGGTTGGCCCACGGAATGAAGTGTACGCCGTCGCCGAGTTTTACAAAGGCGCCGGGGGCAATAATTCCGGCTTCTGTGGCCTGGGCGTCCGGCGGAATCAGGTCAATTTGACCGCTGGCGCCCAGCAACTGGCCCTGAATTACCCGCACTTTGCTGCCTACTTTGGCCGTTGGGGCTTCGATTTTTGGGGCCGCCGGCAAGCCGACATAACTGCCCCGGCTGGGCAGCGGGCTTGGTGCCAGAATGATGGGCGGTTCCTGCAACGGACCTGCCGGTTTGCCGCCAAACAACCCGGGTGTTTGACCCCGGATTGAAACCTCTCTGCGGCTCAGCGAGGTCAGTACGCCAAAGGTGTGCGGCGACATCGGTATCTGCCCAAACCCCTCGGTGGCTACTACCCGCACCTGCACCGGCGGGTCCAGACCCAGCAGCGATACCGGAAAACTACCGACGATGATTCCGTGTACGTGCCATTCGTCAGCGCGGCGCAGCGTTTCTTCATCAATCGATCTGCCACCCAGCAAAATTGTCTCGCTGGCGCTTTCGTTCAGGTCATCCGGCGTCATTGATTCAAACGGCGAATTAACCACCCGCAGCAGACGGCCTACAGCCTCGCCGCCAAAACCGCATACCGCTTCGATGGTTGCGCCATCTGTTTCAATGATGACGCCTTTTTCCGGAATAACGCGGGTGACAACGCCGGTCACAAACGCCTGAATTTCGGTAACGGTGTGCTCTGACTCAAGCAAAATTCCGCCGGGACCAATGGCCATTACGTAACCGGCTACCGGCGATTTCACCGAATTTTCGCGTAGCGAAAGCGCGCTGCTTCGGCCAGAGGCCACTACATCGTTGGCTTCCACGTAGTCACCCACGTCTACTGTGAGAACTTCGTCCAAATCAATATCTGGCCGGCCCAACCGGCGGGCCACATCAATAAACCGGAACCGGGTGGGGCGTTCGGCGCGGCCTACCACGGTCAGCGCGTTAACCGGCTGCCCCGGCGCTACCAGAATTTCGCCGGGTACGGGCAGCATCCGGCGCACCACAATTCTACTTTTGGCAGTGATTTTAGTTGACGGGAGGCGCATAACTTATACTCAGAGCTTTGAGCCACTGTTGAATTTGGCGTTGCCGCTGTTGGTCATCGGCGTGCAACTGGATGGGACGCCCGCGGGCATCCAGAATGATGCCCAGCAAGCCACCTTCAACTTCGGCGGCGGCGCCCCGGCCCGGCTGGCCCAGCCCAATATCAAAGGCGCGGGTGGGTCTGATTTCTACCGTGGCTTTTTGCCGGGGTGCCAGCGGAATCACTTCCAGCGCACCGAACTTGACGGTGCGTTCCTCAATGTCGCCATTTTCAAAGGTGACTTTTATTTTCATTGCTGTTTGGCCAGGCCGGCCGTATCCGGCGGGGGCAATGACGGTGCCTAAATTTAGAAATGTGTCCTGCACGGCTACCTGCACCGCCGCTTCCGGCTCGACGGCGGCAATGGCTCCCAGTAAATTGACTGCGCCGCTTTTATCCAGAAACAGGCTGGTAACGCCCCCCGGCTCCAACCCATCGAGCAGGACCAGCGCAGCGTGGGCAGCCTGCGGTGCGCCGGTC
>RFJF01000207.1 GCA_003695455.1 Chloroflexota bacterium | reverse complement strand
GGTTTTTGGCATCGCGCGGGCCGGCGTTCCATGTGCTGGGAACCACGCACTGGTAATGTTTGATAGCTCCGTTTTCAATGGTGACCCAGTGGCCCAGCCCGCCGCGCGGCGCTTCTGTCCAGCCAAATCCCTGCGCGTGTGCCGGCCATGTTGATGGGTCCCAGCGGCTGTTGTTGTGAATGCGCAGGTCGCCGCGAGCCAGGTTGGCCTTGAAATCTTCCAGCCAGCCCAGTGCAGCTTCGGCAATGAGCAGTGTTTCAATGCCGCGTGCAGCGGTGCGGCCCAGCGTGGAAAAGAGCGCTTCCGGGCCAACTTCCAGCTTGCCCAGTACCATATCTACCAGTTCCTTGACGCGGGCGTGGCTGGGTGCTTCGGGCGAGGCGTAGGCCACCAGCATCCGCGCCAGCGGGCCAACCTCTACGGCGTGGCCGTCGTAGCGGGGTGATTTGAGCCAACTGTATTTGCTGTCGGTTTCCAGAAAATCAAAGGGCGGCTGCGGGCCGGTGTAGTTGGGTTGGGTTTCGCCGTCCCAGGGGTGCAGGGCCGCGCTGTCGCCGCCGTTGTACTGGTACCAACTGTGAGCCACTTGTTCGGTGATGTTGGTGTGTTCAACGGGGTGAACGGTGCTCAAATCGTGGTCCAAAATCAGGCCGCGCGGCAGGAAGAGTAGTTCCGGGTGCAGTCCGGGGTCGCCGGTGCCCAGCGGAAAGTCGCCGTAGGCCAAAAAGTTGCCCAGCCCTTCGCCGGTGGCGGCCCAATCTTTGTAAAACGAGGCCACGGCCAGCAGATCGGGGATGTATACTTTTTCCACAAAGTTTTTGGCGCGGTGGAACAGCGTAGTCAACGTAGCCAGTTTTTCGGCGTTGAGGACGGCGTGGCTGTTGGGGTCTACGGCAATGGCCATACCGCCCACCACGTAAGTTTGCAGGTGCGGGTTTTTGCCGCCCAGAATGGCGTGAATACGAATGATGTCTCGCTGCCAGTCCAGCGCCTCAAGATAGTGAGCCACGGCCATCAGGTTGGCTTCCGGGGGCAATTTGTAGGCCGGATGTCCCCAGTAGGCGTTGTTAAAGGGGCCAAGTTGTCCGGCCTGCACAAAGGCGGCCAGTTTTTGTTTGACGCCGGCAAAATAATCGGCGCCGGAGTTGGGCCAGTCTGACAGCGATTGGGCCAGTTTGGCCGTGGCGGCGGGGTCGGCATCCAGCGCGCTGACCACATCAACCCAGTCCAGCGCGTGCAGGTGATAAAAATGAACCACGTGGTCCTGCGTGTACAGGGCGGCTTCAATCAGGTTGCGGATGTAGACCGCATTGAGCGGCACTTCAATTCCCAGGGCGTTTTCTACTGCTCGCACGGAGCAGACGGCGTGAACCGTAGTTCAAACGCCGCAAATGCGTTGGGTAAAATACCAGGCGTCGCGGGGGTCCCGGCCCTCCAAAATCAGTTCGATGCCCCGCCACATGGTGCTGGAACTCCAGGCTTGCACCACTTTGCCGTTATCTACCTGAGCTTCAACCCGCAGATGGCCTTCGATGCGGGTTACGGGGTCTACTGCAATTTTTGTAACAGCCATAATTTACGCGTCCTCCTCGATTTTGGCTTGAGATTTGGGCAGGGGGTCTTTTTTGGCGCGAACCGCCGAGGCTACGCCGTGTACAGCAAATGCACCGGCAACTACACCAACAACGCCTACGCCAATTTTGTCGGCGGTGGCTTCAACACCAAAGCCGGGTACGTTGGGCAGGCGGCCGTAGACAGGCGTCATCGTATCCCAAAAGGCCGGTTCAGAGCAGCCCACACAGCCGTGTCCCGCACCGATGGGCCAGCTTGTGCCATCGTTCCAGCGTACCATGGGGCAGTTGTGGTACGTGGCCGGCCCTTTGCACCCCATATTGTACAGACACCAGCCGGCGCGGTGACCTTCGTCACCCCACTCCCGCACAAATTGGCCGGCGTCAAAGTGGGCGCGGCGTTCGCAATCATCGTGAATGCGCGAGCCGTAGGCAAACAGCGGGCGGCCAAACTGGTCGGTGGCAGGCAGGGCGTTGAATGTAAGGTAGTGAACAACCGTAGCCGTGAGGTTTGCCACGTTCATAGGGCAGCCGGGTAAATTGATGACCGTAGCGCCTGGTACGGCCTCTTGCACGCTGACTGCGCCGGTGGGGTTGGGTGAGGCGGCGGGCAGGCCGCCAAAGGCAGAACATGTACCGCAGGTGATGGTAGCCAGCGCGTTGCCGCACACCTCGCGGGCAATATCCAGTGCGGTGCGCCCGCCCACCGTGCAGTAAACGCCGCCATCTTTGGTGGGAATTGAGCCTTCAACCACAGCCAGGTAGCTGCCCGGTTCGGCGGTTGCCATTTTCAGGGCTTCTTCGGCCTGATGTCCGGCAGCGGCCATGATGGTTTCGTGGTAATCCAGCGAGAGGACGTCGAGCACAATTTCGCTGACGGAAGGTGCGCTGGCCCGCAGCAATGATTCCGAGTTACCCGCGCAGTCCTGAAATTCAAGCCAGACCAGCACCGGTTTTTTGGCCGAAGCCACGGCAGCAGCTACCCGGTCTGTGTATTTCATGGGCAGGGCCAGCGCGGCGGTCATTGCGGCGCAAAACTTTAAAAAATCCCGTCGTGATACGCCTTTGGCAGTCAGCGTATCTGCCAGTGAAGAAGATTTACCAGATGCCATGCATTCCTCCTTGAATTGACCAGCTATTTGCTTGTATTTTTGTTTGACAAGGTTGAACAAAAAACTGCCCGCGTTAGGAACCTGCGCGGAAAAATTCTGGCAATGTAAACCAAATTACCTTGCCGGGCAAATTAAATGGTTCAGGCTACAATCAGTTTGCCTTACATAAAGAGTGGGGTTTCACTATTCAGGGTGAAGGTAGTGTATAT
>RFJF01000206.1 GCA_003695455.1 Chloroflexota bacterium | reverse complement strand
GCGGCTTCGTCGGCGGAGATGACGCCCTGCTTCTCCATCAAATTGAGTACCACCTGCTGCCGGGCGCGGGCCGCCTGCGGATTTTCGAGCGGGTTGTAGTTGGCCGGGCTTTGCGGCAGGCCGGCCAGCAGGGCGCACTCGGCCACATCCAGCTCGGCGGCGTGCTTGCCAAAATAGGTGCGGCTGGCAGCCTCAAGCCCGTAGGCCAGGTTGCCGTAGTAGGTTTCGTTAAGGTAGAGGGTAAGGATTTCATCTTTGGCGTAGGTGCGGGCCAGCCGCCAGGCCAGAATCGCTTCGCGGAGTTTGCGGGTCAGCGTAATCTGGTGGCGCTCCTGCGGCGAGAGCAGCAGGTTGCGGGCCAACTGCTGGGTGATGGTACTGCCGCCGCTGAGCACTTGCCCGCCGCGCAGGTTGATGACCAGCGCCCGCGCAATGGCCCACACATCTACGCCGGGGTTGCGGTAAAAGCTGGCGTCCTCGGTGGCGATGGTAGCATCAATGCAGCTTTGCGGGATGTCCGCCAGCGGCAGGGGGGTGTGCAATCCCTGGTGCGGGCCCGTGATTTCGTAGAGCAGGGTGCCGTGGCGGTCAAAAATTTTGGTGGATGGAGCCGCCGCGTACCGGTACAGCAAATCGGGGTGCGGCAAGTCTACCAGCAGGCGGCGCGCAAAAAACATCCCCAGCCCGGCACACGCCAGCAAAATAATCGCAAGCAGAATCAAGTTTGTGGAGTTTATTGAGTTTGTGGAGTTGGGTGAGTTAAAGTTCAATCGCAAATCGTAAATCCAAAATCGTAAATCAATTGAGTTTGCTCATTGTTTATTGGAAATTGCTAATTGCTCATTGTTCATTGGCATTATTGTATCACAAATTTATCCGTAAATCACAGACGATTCACGCCGCAATCGGGAGTTGGGCAGCCAACGCCGGGGCCACGCCCGGCCAACGCCGGCGGCGCAAATGATTGCCCCCAAATTGATTCTTGAGTATAATCAGCAGGCAATTTGTTGCGGGACAACGATGTTCACTGCCCCGTCAGTCCCCCGGAGGATGGGTACATACGCACGTTATGGAATCAGACCAAACATCCGATGCGCCAGACCCAACGCCAACCAAAATACCGATTGACCAGTCGCTGAGCGGCCTCACCCGGCGCGCCCGGCTGCTCAAAGCCGCCGCCGAGGTGAGCCGCACCATCTCCTCAATTTTAGAGCCGGAAACCCTGCTGGCCCGCACCGTTGATATTATTTGCGATGCCTACGGCTTTTATTACGCCGGGATTTTCCTCATCGAAACCCTGCCCGACGGCAAACAATGGGCCGTACTCAAGGCGGGGCGGGGCAAAGCCGGGCGGTTGATGATTGAACACAACCACAAACTTGAAGTTGGCGGGCGCTCAATGGTGGGGGCCTGCACCGCGCTCAACGAGGCCCGCATTGCGCTGGATGTGGGCAAAGAGGCAGTCTGGTTCAACAACCCGTTCCTGCCCGACACCCGCTCGGAGATGGCCCTGCCGCTGGCCGTGGGCAACACGGTGATGGGCGCGCTGACCGTGCAAAGCGTAGAAGAGGCCGCCTTTACCGATGAGGACATCTCCTCGCTGCAGGCGATGGCCGACCAGTTGGCGGTAGCCATCAACAACGCCCGGCTGCACCAGCAAAACACCGAACTGTTTCGCAAAGCAGCACGGCGGGCCACCCTGCTGCAAGCCGGCGCCGAAGTCAGCCGCAACATCACCTCGATTCTGGATTTGGATGTTCTGCTGGCCAGCACGGTTCACATCATCTGCGAAGAGTACGGCTTTTACTACGCCGGCATCTTTTTGATTGAAACGCTGGATGACGGCCAGGAGTGGGCCGTGCTCAAAGCCGGGCGCGGCGAGGCCGGCCGCACCATGGTACAGCAGCAACACAAATTGCGGGTCGGCGGCAACTCGATGGTGGGGGCAGCCACCAAAAATCAGGAGGCCCGTATTGCGCTGGATGTGGGCAAAGAGGCGGTCTGGTTCAACAACCCGTTCCTGCCCGACACCCGCTCGGAGATGGCCCTGCCGCTGTTGGCCGGAGACCGGTGCATCGGCGCGCTCACCGTGCAAAGCGCCGAACCCAACGCCTTTTCCGAGGACGACATCTCTACCCTGCAAATGATGGCCGACCAACTGGCAGTTGCCATTAACAACGCCCACGCCCTGCAAGAACTGGAAGCCGCCAACCAGGAACTGGTGCGGGCCAAAACCTTTGAAACCATTGCCACCGCCACCAGCGAAACAATTCACTGGGTGGGCAACAAGGCTGCGCCTGTTCCCGGCTGCGCGGACCGCATCCGGCAGGATTTCAGCCGGCTTGTGTTTGCCGCCGGCCAACTGCTGGCCCAGGCCGATGAATCAATCCGGGCTGATACACTGGCCCAACTGATTATTGCGTGCAGCCAAACGCTGGCAGAACAAATGCCGGAAATTCCGTCGCAAGTGGAAGCGCTGCGAAAAAAACCATTGCCAAAATTGCAACGGCTGTTGAGTGTAGAATCGGTGCTGGAAGATTTGAACATTATTGAGCACAGCGCCAACACCATTTTGCACATTAAAGAAGATTTGATTGGCCCGGCCCGGCAGCAAAAACGGGAACAGGCAGATGTGGTAAGGATTGTCAAAGAAACCGTAAAGGGATTTGCTCTGCCCGACGGCGTTGTGGCATACAGCATTGACGGCAACATTCCACCGGTGTACGTAGACCCCCTGCAACTGGGGCGAGTCATTCTGAATTTGGTTAAAAACGCCATGGAAGCCATGGACGACCAACCCAACCCGCATATTTTTATTGCCATCCGGCAAGCCGACAAAGAGTTTGTGACCGTTGACATTGCCGACAACGGCAGCGGTATCCCGGAGGATGAACTCACCAAAATCTGGCTGACCTTCCACACCAGCAAATCAAAAAAAGGGGGTACAGGGTTGGGCCTGCCGGCCTGCCTGCAAATTATGGAACGTATGCGCGGCCGGATTAGCGTTGTCAGCGAGGTTGGCGTTGGCTCAACGTTCTCGCTGGCCGTACCGGTTTTCCACCCTCGTAACCAACTCCAATCGAACTAAAGATTGGCCCAACATTGCCGAAATCACAAAGCGAATTATTAATTATTCACACTGATTATCTTTATAGGCAGGTAAACAATGGATCAAAGCAAAATAACTGAAAACGTTACCCTTGAACAGGCGTTGCGGCGCGCCAACTTACTGGCCGCCGCTGCCGAGGTAAGCCAGGCCATTACCCAAATTCTGGATATTGACGAGTTGCTGCCCAAAGCAGTTGATATTATCTGCGACGCCTACGATTTTTACTACGCCGGGGTCTTTTTGCTTAACGAAACCGGCGATTTTGCCGTACTGCGCGCCGGTCGTGGTATGCCCGGCAAAATTATGATAGAAAACAACCACAAACTGGCTGTGGGCGGCAATTCGATGATTGGCGCCTGCACCGCATTCAACGAGGCCCGGATTTCGCTGGATGTGGACACAGAAAAGGTGTGGTACCCCAACCCGGTCCTGCCGGAAACCCGCTCGGAGATGGCCCTGCCGCTGGCCATTGGCGAGCGGGTTATTGGCGCTGTCACCGTGCAAAGCGTAGAAGCCGCCGCCTTTTCTGATGAAGATGTGTCCTCGCTGCAAGCAATGGCCAACCAGTTAGCCATTGCACTGGACAACGCCCAAAAACAGCGCCAACTGGACCAGGCCCACGCCGAGTTGCTGCACGCCAAAACCTTTGAGGCCATTGCCACCGCCACCGGTGACGCCATTCACTGGATTGGCAACAAAGCAGAACCGATTGGCAACACCGCCGAGCGCATCAGGCAAGATACACAAGTGCTGTTCTGCGCCATCGCCAATCTTCTCTCGCCGGAACAGGCCGCCGCCTCGCCGCTGGCCCAACAGGTGGTTGCAGAGGCAAAAGCCATTCAATCGGCAAACCCCCGCATTAACGCCACGCTTGAAAAGCTGAACCGGTTACCGCCTGAAAAACTGGCTAAACAAATCAGTGTGAATTCTACACTGGATGATTTGGAAATCATCCAGAATGCGGCCTCGCAAATTATGAAGGTGAAGGAAGAGTTGATTGGCCCCGCCCGCGAACACGCACCGCGCCCCACAATGGTTGAAGACGTGGCGCAAGACGCGCTCAGCCAGTCCGGAGTTCCCGCAGAAATTGTGCGGGTCAGCGTACTTTCGGCGCTGCCGTTGGTAAAAGCCGACCCGGTACAATTAAACCGGGTTTTTGTGAATTTGCTCAGAAACGCCTTTGAAGCGCTGGACGAACAGCCGCAGCCACAAATTTTACTGGATATGCAACCGGACCCCGGCGGTCAATTTGTAAACGTAACCATCACCGATAACGGCAGCGGCATCCCGGCAGAGGATTTGGATAAAATCTGGGTGACGTTCCACACTACCAAAGGTATGGCCGGCCATTCCGGGCTGGGGTTGCCTGCCTGCCGCCTGATTCTGGACCAGATTGGCGGTGAAATTTCGGCAGAGAGCACGCCCGGGCAAGGCTCAACATTCACGGTTCGGCTGCCGGTGGCGCAACTGGCTGCTGCAGAAACTGCGCCCGGCACAAAAGGCAAAGGAAAAATATTGATAATTGATAACCCGGACCGGTGGCATCGTTTTGCCGCTGCCACGTTGTCATCCGCCGGATTCAAGGTGTCGGCGGCCCAACCGGGCGACAACTTCAGAAAACCGGGCCAGTACGATTTGATTTTGCTCGACGACATCCTGGCCGGCGCTGACTCAAGGGATGTGATACATACCTTAATTTCTGCCGGAGTGGCAGCCAGGGTTCTTGTGGTATCATCCAATCCCCGCGTTGAGCGCACCAAAAATCAATTACTGTTGGGCATAAAAAACCTGCTGCCAAAACCATACACTGCCGCCGCGCTGCTGGACCAGGTCAAGGCCGCGCTCAATTGATGGTTGACCCAACCGGTCACCCCAAACATCTTAACACGGGAGCATCACAATGGACAGGGAACCAAAAATTTTACTGGTAGATGATGAAGAAAACATTCTGCGCAGTGTAGAAAAAACATTGTTCAGAGCCGGGTTTGATGTAGAAACAGCGGGCGGCAACGCCGAAGCCTACCAAATGTATCTGGAAGCCATCACCGGCGGAGCGCCGTTTGACCTGGTTATCATTGATTTGAATATGCCTGATTTTGATGGAAAAGAAGGCCGCTACGCCGGGCTGGAACTGTTAAAACGAATCAAAGGCCAGACTCCCGGCATCCCGGTTATTGCCAACTCGGCGTGGGACGAAGTGGAAACCGCCAAACTTTGTATTGAGCAGGGCGCCGCCGATTATTTTGTAAAGGGGCGTAATCAGGAAATGTTGCAAAAAATACAGACTGTACTGGGTACGTAACTACCTGCCCCGGCACGCAAAAAAAGCGGCGGAACCGATTTCCGCCGCTTTTTGTTTGCCGTCCCAACTCACCCGGTGGCGGCTTCAAACTCCTCCGCCGAGATAAACTCGCCGTTGAAAATTTCCTGGTCAACCAGTTGCCGGTTCCGGTTAAAATGGAGCGTGACCTCAACCCGCTCAAAACAGAGTTGATTACCCACCAGCGTTTTGCGAGCCACGTAATCGCCGGAATCGGTGCTGCTCAAACTATTCTGCAAATCAATCCGGGTTTTGATCACCTCGCCGCAGCGCTTGCAGCGCACATACACCCAGTGCCCTTCGGGTGCGCTCTCCGTTGAAAAAACAGATTTAATTGATTCAAGAAAGCCCATTTTTTGCTCCGTTGCCTGCCTGATAATCATCCGACGCCAACACACGCCGGCTATTTTTGAGGTGGCTGATTACCGGTTATTGTAACCAAATTACGGCATCTGTCCAGCATGTTGCGCAAACCGGAAAAAATTGACGCTTGCAAATTGGTACAAAATATGATAAACTGGGCAACAACACTATATATTGTGTGTCAATTATTTTTTACTACTATATACAGGGGTATGCCGTGGGCAAAAAACATCAAGCCAATGTTCGGGATCATCTGCAGGAAAAAGAGTACCTGCTCAAATTGGGCCAGGGTGATCTGGTGAGCGGCGTTCACCAGATTGTAAAAGAGCTGGCACACACACAAAACGTGGCAAAACTGGATGTTGCCAAATCAAACTTGAGGCGCAAGTAAAAAAATAAGACAAAAGTAGGTTTGACACCGCCCCGTTAATCTGTCATGATAAAGGTGAAATCAGGCCAGACTTCACCCTACTTTGACAACGTATCCGTTTCCAACCCCAGTCATTCATTGAGGCAGGGGATGGTATTGCAAACTGTTCAACCCAAATCAGGTTCTGAGCCGATTTGGGTTTTTGTTTGCCTGATACCATTCCGGGGAGGTGGTTATTGCAAAAATACTCTGTTTAACTTTAAATTGACAGCAATGACAGAAAATGGGAGAAAATCATGAAAAAGTTGATCACATTAGTTGTGGCGCTTACGCTGGCCATTGTGTTGTTCGGGCTGGCAGTTGATACATCGCAGGCCGCACCGCCGGCCAGTGGGCCAACCGGATACGGCTACGTTCATCCGTACAACCCCCACACCGGGTACAACCGATACCCGTCAAACTATCACCAGAATTACCGGCACTACAACTACCATTCCAACTACCGATATTACCCCAGATACAATCCCTGCCCCACCCGTTACCCGCACACCACCCAGCAATGTTGCTGCTGCTGTTGTAACACCGGCTACACACGCACAAACTACTACTATTACTGGTAACGCTGCACCACCAAAAAAAGAGGCGGGAATTTGACCCGCCTCTTTTTATTTGAGCAATGAACGCCGGCAAAACCTACAACTCCTCACTGCCTTGCTGTTTTTGAATCCGGGCCAGCGCCGCGGCAAGGCCGGTAGCGGTGGCTTTTCGTTTTTCCGGTTTGCCGCCCGCTGTGGATTTTTCCGGGGCTTTGTACGGTTTGCCATCGGGCATGGTGGCCCCCTCCCGGTTTTTGGCTAACTCAAGTTGCTCAATTGTAATATTTGCGCCTTCCAGATTTGCGCCGCCCAAATCGCTGTGGCTTACATCGGCTTCACGCATGTCAGCTCCCCTAAAATCCACATCAACCAGGGTGGCCTTTGAGAGGTTGGCTTTGTACAACTGGGCCTTGTTGAGTTTGACCCCGGTCAGGTTGGCCTCAGACAAATCCACTGTCCGCAAATCGAACCCACTCAAATCTGCGCCGGCCAAATTTGCACTACTCAGCCGAACCAACTCCAACCGTACCCCGGCCAGGTTGGCGCCCACCAGTGTTGCCGCTTCAAGATTGGCCTGCCGGCAATTGGCCTCTGACAGGTCGGCGTCCGAGAGATTTGCACCGGACAAATTGGCAGAGCGCAGATCGGCCCCGACCAGATTGGCCCCTGAAAGGTTTGCTTCGTGCAGGTTGGCGTCCAGCAAAACGGCCTGCTCAAGCGCGGCGTTGGCCAGCGAACTCCAGCGCAGGTGGGCTTCGCGCAGCACCGCACCGTTCAAATTTGCGCCAGACAACTGCACCGAGTCCAGTTGCTGGCCGGCCAGCGCGGCCTTGCCCAGATTGGCGTTGTTCAGCTTGACCCCGTGCCAGCGCGCACCATCCATTTTAGCGCCGGTCAGGTTAGCGCCGGATAAATCGGCCCGAATAAAGTTGGCGCGGCTCAAATTTGCGCCGGATAAATTTGCGCCGGATAAATTTGCGCCGCGCAAATCACCCCCGCTCAAATCTGCGCCGGACAAATCAACCCCGCTCAAATCCGGGATTTCGCCGTTTTGGCGCGCGTTACGAATAACCTCAACCACATCTCTACGTTTCATGGTCTGCCATCCACTTTACTAACGTTATGACAACTTGTTTGATTCTAATTATGCCACAAGAGCCAGGGTGAGACAAGCATTGGCGGCCGGGCAGTACGGCGCCGGATTTATTCCAGCCAATTCAGCAACCGATCGTTGACACCCGCATAATTCAATGTCAGCCGGCTTTGTACCTCCGGCGAAAGCAGCGGGTGCGGGTTGCTGCCATCGGCGTTCATCACCCAGATTTCCCACGGCCCGGCCCGGTCTGTGAGAAACGCAATCTGCATTCCGTCCGGCGACCACGTCGGCGCGGCGCTGTTGTACTGGGGAGTTGCCAGCAGGGGCGGTTTGGTCAGCCGGGCGCGTGTTCCCGTATCCAGGTTGATGG
>RFJF01000205.1 GCA_003695455.1 Chloroflexota bacterium | reverse complement strand
GGTGTCGGCATTGCCGCCGGCGCTTTCCAGTGCCACGCCGCGCAGGTGGTAATCGGCGGCCAGTTGCACCGCCGGAACCACACCCGCCGGATTTTCAAGGTAGACGGTGTGGTGGCGGTTGTTGTCATCCAGATAGGCAAACCAGGTTGCGCCGCTGGCGTCATCTACCTGCACGCCGGTGGTGGCCTGCGAGCCTGCCAGCCGGAAATCAATTTCCTCGCCGGGCAGCACTACCCGCGAGACATCCGCCGTGACCGTGCCGATTTTTGCCAGCGCGTCGGCGGTGTCCACGGCGCGCACGCTCTGCTCCACCTGCTCGGTGCTGCCGGTGTTGAGCGCCAACTGGATTTGAGCGCGATTGGCCCGGCTCACCGCCCAGTCGAGCAGTTGGGGCATGGCTCCGTTGGCCGCGTAATCGTGCGGGTTGGGCGAGGCCGGAATTTCAATTACGTCGGCGGCTTGCGCCACGGCCTGCACATCCACCGCGCCGGTATCCCAGCCGCCCGCCGAAATGGGGCGCGGCGCAGGGGTTCGCACCGAAAGTTGAACTGTGTCCGGCAGGGTGCGGCGGAGTTCGGTCACAAATTCAGTAAATTCCGGCTGCAAGTTGGGGGCGATGCCCCGGTAATCCAGCGCAATACCGGCGGCGCTGTTTGCCTGCACCCACGCTGCCACAGCCCGCGCGTGCTCGCTGCGACCCTCGGCGGAGGCCAGCATGGCGTTGACGGCGGCGTCATTCACGGAATCGCCGCGCCAGTTGCGCAGGGTGGGGATGACCGCCAGCCCGTCGCCGGCGGCGGTGGGGGCCGGTTGGCCGCTAATCTTGCCGGCGGCGTCCAGCACCAGCCCTGCCGGGTGCAGTTCGGCCAGAATCGTTTGCTCGGCGCTGTCCGAAACCTGCACGTTCCGCAGGGGACGAGTGTTCATCACGGCCACGGCTTGCGGCGGGTTGCTCAATGTAGTTTGGATGGTCTGCGCGGCGTTATTTTTTTGATTGGCCAGCCAGCGCCAGTGCATGCCGTCCCAGCCGTACAGGTCGAGCGTGTGGTAAGCGTCGGGTTCGGCGGGCAGCGGCAGCAAAAGCGCGGCCCCGGCAGGCAGGTTGCCGCGGTGTTGAATTTGGTAGAGCGGGCTGCTCAGCGTGAGCGCCGGGGGTATGGCAGCCACGGCATCGGCCAGCGGGCCGGCGGCGTCGGTTTCCGGCACGGAGTCCAGCCGCACCCAAATCTGGCCGCTGCCGCCCAGCGGCGGAACGGTCAGCGCGGCGCCGTCCGGGGTTTGCACGGTACCGCCCTCGGCGGAAATGGTCTGGTAGCCGCTGCTGAGCAGGCGGTCAAACAGCGAAATTGGCGGCAGAAACAACACCACCAGAATCAACAGCGGAATCAAAATATATGCGGCAACGCTGAAAAGTTTGTTTTTCACGATTCAATTAACCTAACGATTTGTGGCCTGGAAGGGAAGAACCCTCACCGTACTGCGCTTATACATCTCAGTTTAGCGCTATTGGGGAAAACAGACATTCCCCAAAAGTTGTATAGAAAGGTGTATTTTCAGACTGTTCCCAGGAGCCCGAAACTATACCCTTTTATATAACCATACGTAACTGAGATGCCGCCGGATGTGGCAATCGTACATACCGGATGACAAACGGCGATTGACGGTGAATTATTTGTGGGGGAATGACTGACAGTGAGTGTATTGGTCTGAAAGAAGTGTTGAGGAAAAGTTGATGTGCGCGAAAGCCGTCGAAATGCTGATTTGCGAACGGTTCACGGTAAAGACAGGTCGGTCAGGATGCCGAGTTATGGTGCGAGATGTGCCGGACCGTGCCCCCCAGTTTCGCCGCCGGTTTACCTCCCGCCCGGCGGCGCGGCCTGCTACCGCTTTGTGCGGCAACACACCTTTTTCACAGTCAGACTCGCTATTTTATCTATTTTACACGTAGTAGATTAATCTATTATGAAAAAATTTTCATCAAACATCCGGCGTTTCAGCGATGGCTGCCGCCGCCGTAACCGGCGCGCGCTCCGCCGAGGGCCGTTTTTGCCACCTGAACAGCATGTAAACCCCGGCGCCCAGCGCCACCACCCCCAAAATCAGCCCGCTGAAATCAGAAATGAAATCGCTGATGAGTTCCCACTGGCTGCCAAACGCGTAACCCAGCCCGCCGTACAGCACAATCCAGGTCAACTCGCCGGACAGGTCAAACAGCAGGAATTTCCAGAACGGGTAGCCGCTGCTGCCGGCAATCAGGTTGGTGGGGATGGCCAGCGGGGTGATCAGCCAGCGCGTCAGGTAGATGGCAATGCCGCCCCGCTTTTTGAAGTACGCCTCTGACTTTTGCCACGCCGCCGATTGCCCGAAGCGGCGCTGAATCCAGCCCCGCGCAAAACGGCCTGCGCCGTAAACCACGGTATCGCCGGCCAGCGCGCCCAGCAGCGCCAGCGACGGGGTGGTGTACAAATCCAGCACGCCCTGCCGCACAAACGCCCCGGCAGCAATGACCAGCAGCGTGCCGGGCATGGGCAGACCCAGCGCGCCCAGCAGTAACACCGCCGCCACCATTGGCGAGCCGTAGGTGATGACCCAGGTCAGCACCAGGTCGTTCAGGTTCAGCTCGGTCAGGCTCATGGCTTTGCCTCGTACCGGGCCAGCGCCGCCTGCACCGCCTCCGAGATTTCCCGCGGCCCGCCAAAACGGTAATCCTTGTCCAGCCGGTCCAGCGGTTTAAAGGCGTTGCTGTCCTCGTCCGGAATGCCCAGTTGCTCAAAAATATATTCAGCCGGAACGCCGGTGCTGTTTGAAATGTACTGGATGCTCATCCAGGGGCGCACATCCTCTTCCAGCCCGGTTGCCACCGGGTCCGCGCGGTATTGGGTGATGGCCTCGGCCAGCGAATCAATGATGGCCGGGTATTCGCCGTTGGGCGAGCGGCCCAGGTCAAACTTTCTGTTCAGCGCGCCCAGCGTATCGTTGCTGTTGCGGCGGTCAAACGGAATATCCAGCGCGGCAAAAATGTACTCCTGCGGCACGGCGTAGGCCACCGCCACAAACCGGACCGTCATCCACGGCTGAATGGCGTTCACGTCGGCTGTGCCGGTATCAATGCCCTGCTCGCGGATGTACTGCAACATGCGGAAGGAGCGATAGGTTCTCACCCCAAAAACCAGCACCAGCACCAGCCCGATTGCGACCAGCGCCAGCGCCAGAATTTGAAATTTGGATAACGATTTTAGTTTTGCCATGATAGAATCAACCCACCGGCGGAATGTTGGGCCGCGGTTACCGCGGTTGCCCTATCATTCCGCCGGTGGCGTGTTTTGTCAAATAATATCAGAAAAATGTGGAGAAGTTGCGCAGATGCCGGTAATTACCGCCAACTGATGACGTGTTCGTCCACAAAATTGTACTGAATATCGAGCGCGTTGCTGACCGCGTCTGAAAACATGGGGCGCGGGTTGCTGCCGTCGGCGTTCATCACCCACACTTCCCAGCGACCGCTGCGGTCCGTGAG
>RFJF01000204.1 GCA_003695455.1 Chloroflexota bacterium | reverse complement strand
CAACGGGGGGGATTGAGGGGGGCGATTTTCATCGTCGGTGCGCTGCCGCGGGCTGAGTCCATCTCCTCTGCAAACAGGATTCAGGAGTTAGGGGAAAGTCTCAGGCGTGTCACCCTGAGCGCAGCGATGGGTTTTCCAACCGGCAACCTGTTTTTACTACCCGTCACACGGTGTTCAACCGCATTTTTTTAAACCGGCTGCTGTGCTGGTCATCGCGAACAATTTTTACTTTGACCGGCACCTTGTAACTTTGCAACCGTTCACTGCAAAATACCTTCAACCGCCGCCGAAACGCTTTTGGCTCTTCCGGCTGCAACAGGCGAACGTTGGCGCACACCATACTGCCGGTGATGGGACTGGGCCGGCCAAAAACGGTGGCATCGGCCACATTGTCCATTTGCTGAATCACATTTTCCACTTCGGCGGGGTACACCTTTTCGCCGCCCACGTTGATAATTTCAGAAGCCCGCCCCAAAATTTTCAGGTACTCACCTTTCACCTGAACCTCGTCGCCGGTGATAAACCAACCGTCTTCTGTAAAAGGGTTGGGCGCATTCAGATAGCCCAACATAGCCGACTGCGCCTTGATTTGCAGCATCCCATCTACTACACGAATATCAAATCCGTCGCCGCCCATTTTCACCCACAACGAGTTGGAACGTTCAGATTTTGAGCGCAGGGTTCCTACTTCGGTAGTGCCATATTTTTGCAAAACTGTAACGCCGGGAAACAATTCCACGCACCGATCCAGCACCGCTTGCGGCATGACCTCTGCACCGTAGGTAATGTATTTCAGGCTCGATAAATTGTGCCGGGTGTACGCCTCGCTCAGAATAAGCAGGTTGAGAAATGTGGGCGAAACCGGCAGTACCTCTACCCGGTGCGCCTCAACTGCGGCGCAAACCGCATCCGGCGAGCGGTCCGCAACGGTCACAATACAGCTTCCGTTGGACAACGAATAAAAGAGCGTGTCTACTCCGCCAATGTGGTCAAACAACAAAAAGGTGAGGGTTCGCAGGTTGTGCCGCCGGGTGCGGTATTTTTGCAGCAGGCGGGTAAAATCGTGGACAATGCCTTTACTTTTGCCGGTTGAACCGGATGAAAAAAGCACCAGCCCGGCATGATTCAACCGGCGCAATTGGTGGTACAGGGAATGCTGCGCCGCGTCTGAAAACCGGCGCACAGCAGCGTGATCAGCCTCATCCAGCGTGATGACGGTTTCGGCCTGCGCAATTTCCAGAAATTCCGGCTTTTTGGCCTCTACCGATGGCGTGAGCGGCACCACAATGCAGTTGCGTTCAATCAATGCCAGCAACAACGCAATGGCATTGGGCGAAAAATCAGCCTCCAGCGCCACCACACTGCCCGGTGCAATGCATTGCTGTGCAAGCTCGGCGCGCCAGTGAGCCAGCCGGTTGAGCAGCCAGCGGTAGGAATAAACCCGGCCCTGCCACACCACGGCCTCGGCGCCGGGATTCTCTGTAAATACATCCACCAAAAAATCAATGCTCAAGACACGCCCCCCAGGTAGAGCACCTGCCCGGTTACAAAATCGCTGTCCGGGCGAATGAAAAAGTCGGTGACGTTGCTGATGTCGCGGAACTCGCCCAACCGCCGAATGGCCTGCCGGGCAATCAGGCTGTCCATTTTTTCCTGCGGCACCGAACGAATCAAATCGGTTTGCACCGGTGTTGGCCCCACCGCATTTACCGTAATGCCAAATTCGGCCAGCTCGCGGGCCAGCACTTCTGTCAGGCTGACCACTGCCGCTTTGCTGGCGGCGTACACGGCTTCGCCTTCAAGTTTGAGGGGAGTTGCCACGGTTGCAAAATTTACAATTCTGCCGTAGCCGCGGCGGCGCATCAGTTTGGCGGCTTCGCGGCACAACAGAAACGTGCCCACTACGTTTGTGTTGAGAATATTGTGAACCGTTTGCAGGGGGGTCAGCAGCACGTGATTCATCGAGGCAATGCCGGCGTTGTTCAACAGCACATCCAGCCGCCCGTATTCTTTGCGAACAGCGGCAAACATCTGTTTGATGGTCGGTTCGTCGGCCACATCAGCGCAAAAGTGACGGTAATTTTCAAGCTGATAATCCACCGTCCCCCGGCTGCACCCCACAACCTGGTAGCCTTTGGCGGTGTAATATTCAACCAGATATTTGCCGATGCCTTTGCGTGTGCCGGTAATCAGCATGACAGGCAGGTTGGTTGGCACAAGTTCCCCCGGTTATAAATTTTCGTCCAAAAGCATCACAATATAATCGGCCAGTGTATCCACAGTACGGAACGGGCTATTTTTTTGCGACATAGCCCGCTGGTCGGCAATGTTGATGGGCACATCAAATGCGTCCTCCACGTTCTCCTCGGTGATGACCACCAGATTCACCAACCCCAGCGAATCCAACTGCCCGCCCTGTCCAAACAGCACCGTCTCCGGCGATTTCTCCAGCCGGCGAGTTTCAGGCAAGGGAGCGTTTACTTCGTCAATGGCATCATAAATAACTTGCAGAATTTGATTTTTTTCAACCATTTGTTTTATTCCCGGCACGTATGTAATCTGACAAATTAAATTAACCCTTCTTCTTTGTACCATTGTGCAGTGCGGGCAATCCCTTCAGATAACCCTACCTGCGGATTGTACCCCAACATATTGCGCGCTTTTTCAATGGAAAAGGCGCGATGTTTTCTGAAAAAATCCACCCGCCGCCGGAACAGCGGCGGCTGTATGCCGATGGGTTTGCAGAGCATCTCGCAGACAAAACCGGCCCAGTACACCGGCGCAAAGGGAACGCGCAGCCGGGGCGGTTTGCCGTCTACCGTTTTGGCAATAATTTGCACCAACTGGTTGAGCGTTACAATTTCTGGTCCGGCCAAAATAAACACCTGCCCCACCGCTTTGGGGCGGGTTCCACACAAAATTATGCCATTTACCAAATCATCAATATAAACCATATGAAACAGGGTTTGGCCGGAGCCAATCATCACAAAGCGGCCCCGTTTGACCGGCCCAATCAGCTTTAAAAAGCGGGTATCGCCGGGGCCGTAAATGCCCGCCGGTCTGAAAATAGAGATGGGCAGCCGATTTTCACGCATGTATTTTTGGGCAATCTGCTCGCCGGCCAGTTTGGTGTTCTGGTAATCATCGCCGGGGCTGAAGGGCGCAGTTTCATCGGCAGGCGGATTTTTGACGCTGCCGTGTACCCCAATGGTGCTGCAATGCACAAAACGGCTCACGCCTGCTGTCTCGGCGGCATCGAGCATATTCTGCACACCTTGCGTATTCACTGCGTGCAGTTCCTGCCGGGTGGCGTTACCGGGCCTGAACAGCGCCGCAATGTGGTACACGGTGTCAACCCCCTGCGCGGCCCGCCGCAGCGAGGAGGGGTCTTGCAGGTCTCCGGGTACGGGAGCCACGCCTGCCGCTGCCAGATGTTCCGCCTGTTCCGGGTTGCGCACCAGCGCCCGCACGGTGTGCCCATCGGCAGCCAGCCGCCGGGCCAGATGCCCACCGGTAAAACCGGTTGCTCCTGTAACCAGAATGTTGCTCATTATTCCTCAATTAATTTCAAAAAAATGCCGTACCAAAACCGGCACGGCCCTCGTCATTGTTGGGCGTAAAAGTTATAAAAAAGTTTACCCATCTATTTTATCCGCTTTTTGCCGGCGGCCCAATGCCCCTAAAAGGCTATTTGGCCTGCGCTTTTACAATTAGCATGTACCCGTCGGCAAAAAACAACAGGGCATCCAGTTTGGAAATGAGCCAAACCACGGGGTAAATCAGCGAGTAGAGTTTAAACGCCGATTGCCCTTTGTTCAGGTCATCGCCGGTTACCAGCATCCCTTTTTTGGATGGATCACTGCCACCCTTTACCAGCGATACACCAAACACAATTAATGTATCGACCAATTCAGAGAAAAATTTAGAATATGTTTTGTGCGCCTGCACCACAAAATCATCGCCCAGCAGTTGTTCAATCATGGGCAGGGTGTAGCCGGGCCGCAAGTGGCCGTGCTTCTCATCGGTTTGCCCAATGGCCAGCCGAAACCGGCGCAAAAGACTGTTTTTGAGATGCGGCACGTTAATTACCAGCACGCCGCCCGGTTTGAGCACCCGCCGCATTTCGGCCACAAATTCCGCGTCGGTGGGGATGTGTTCCAAAAAATCCACAATTGCCACGGCGTCAAATTCGTGGTCTTTAAACGGTGTGCCGTGCCCGTCAAGCTGGTACACATCAGTTTCTACCAGCGCCCGAATGGCGCGCACGCTCGGCTCATCCAAATCAGCGCTTTTCCAGGTGCCGCCGCGCCGGCGCAACAGCCAACTGATAACCCCGTTATCTGAACCAATGTCCAGACAGGTCAGACCCTCGGTTGGCCCCAGCATGGCTGTAACTTCTCCGAATTTTCTCTGCTTTAAAACCGATTTTTCAAACAGCCGGACGGGCCACAGAGGTTGAGATTTCATAATTTTCTGCATCAGTGGGATTGGATGCAACAGGAATGCGGCCAAAAACGCCCGCCACCTGCGCCAGTTCACTTTCAATTTTTTCCGGAGTCCAGCCTAGTTCACGGGCCAGTGTTTGGGCACACACGTGCAGGGCTTGGGAACCGGGATGTCCGGCGCTGCCCAATTCTGTGCGCCTGAAAACCACATCACCTAACGATTGGGCCATTTCGCGCCGCACTGCGTATATAGTTTGCGCCCGCAACAGCGCCAACGCCGTATCTTCACCACGCCGGGGGCGGTACTGTTCCAGCAACTGCACATAGGCCGTGCCGTAATTGCGCACCAGCAATTCAACCTGGGCCGGAACCAACCCCTCCGGGCGGCGGCGAATTTGGTCTGCCAGGTAGGGGTCAAAGCGCTCAATATTTCCGCCAAATACCGGGGTGCGGTGGGTATCGGACGGCGGCGGAGTTTGGCCGCGCTGTTTAAAAAGCAAATCTACCACCTGCGCCGCAACCCGCCGGGCAGTGGTGTATTTTACCCCCACCACCGACAGCAGACCGCGCAGCCCCACCTGCGCAAAATTATCAATGCGGGCGTGTTTGGTCAACTGCACCGAACCGGTGGCAGAATGGTAACTCTGCATCGGTACCAGCCCGCCGTGCACAAAATAAATATCCTCCGGCGATAGATTGGCGCCGGGCCAGGCGGCGTTCACATCGGCCAGCAGGGTAGAAATATCTGCGGCGGTCACGGTAAAATCATCGGGGTGGCCGTGGTAGGGGGCGTAACCCGTGCCCACCAGCGAGGTATGCCGCCACGGGGCAATAAAGAAAAAGCGGCTGCCCTTGTTAATCACAGAATCGGCATCGGTAAAACGGCGGCGCCCCGAAACCCCCACCGCGGTATCGCCGAGCAGTTGGCGGGTGACCAGGTTAACCGCCGTGGCAAACTGCACCGGGCCGGCGGGCAGAGCATATCCGGTTTGGGCCAGCAGGTGATTCACCCACGGGCCGGCGCTATTTACCACCTGTTTGGCCCGGATGGTAAACGCCTGCCCGGTCAGCGTGTCTGTAACGTGTACCCCGGTTACGGCATCACCCCGAATGTCAAACCCGTTGGCCTGCACATAATTGGCAACTTCCGCCCCGGCCTCTGTTGCGGAATGAAGAAAGGCCAGCACCAGTCGCTCTGAATTGTACACCTGGGCATCGTAAAATAGCGCGCCGCCGGTGACGCCGTTGGGGTCCAGGCCGGGCAAGCGGCGCAAACATTCTTGCCGCGAAATTGTTTGGCCGGCGGGCAAATGTTTTTGCGGGTCCATATTTTTGTTGCGGTCCAGCCCAATCACATCATTCAGGGCCAGACCCAGCGCAAAAATCTCGCGGCCTTTCAGCCCGTGGCCGTAGGTAGGTAACAGCACAGGCAGGGGATGAACCAGGTGCGGGGCAATGTTGAGCAGGGTTTTGCGCTCGCAGATAGATTGGCGGGCGCGCCGTACATCGGCGTGTTGCAGGTAGCGCAGGCCACCGTGAATCACTTTGAGGCTGTTGGCCGAGGTTGCGCCGCAGAAATCGGCTTTTTCTACCAGCGCCGTGTGCAGGCCGCGCCGGGCGGCATCCCAGGCCAGCGCCGCGCCGTAAATACCGCCGCCAATAATGAGCAGGTCGTATTCGGTTGAAGCCAGCAGATTGAGGTTTCGATCCATAAAGCAAACTTTGTTCTAACTATTTTTCTCGGATAAAAACCCGACAAGCAGGCACCTGCCGGGTTTGAAAATTGGCAATTACAACAAGTTGGGTACAAACTGCCCAATATGATTATTTGGGGTACACTAAATTTCTTTGGATAAATAGGCAACCGGTTTGGTTTTTACCAGGTTTTCCGGTTGGTGGCCTAATTCATACTCTAACCAATCAATGAGCTGGTTGAGCGTGCGCCGAAATGCAGTGAACGAATATTTTTCCTGAACCAACTGCCGCCCTTTTTGACCAAATTCATGGCGCAGGGCTTCATTTTCAATCAGATGAACCATGCTGGCGGAAAACGCCGGTGGCGTGGGGTCGGCCAATTCTGCCACATCGGGGCCAAAGGCCTGGGTGTGGGTTTCCATGTTAGTAGCCAGTAACGGCTTGCCGCTGTCAAGGTACGAATATATTTTCATGGGAGTGTTGCGCCCTTTGGTGCGCGGCGAAACCAGAATATCGGCCTGCGACAGGTAGGCAGACAGATGTTGAATGGGTTTTGGCCCCAAAAAGTGTACTCGCTGCTCAACCCCTAATTTACGTGATTTTTGTACATACTGCTGAATATCCTGTTCTGCGCCGCCAACAATGACCAGTTCGGCGGGGCGGGTTTGTTTGGCCGCCATAGCAAAACCTTCGAGCAGTAAGTCAATGCCCTGATAGGCTTCCAGGTTACCCACGTACATCAGCATCGGGTCGCCGTTAAGCCCCAGTTGGGTGCGCAGGTCAAGTTCAACAGGCTCAGAAATCTCATCCAGCAACGATACATCTCGCAGGGTTACGGTTTTTTGAGGGTGATATTTCTGGATATCTTCAACCAGTGCATCGCAAACCGGAACCACAACCGTAGCATGTTTAACGGCAATTCCTTCAAAAAATTCCAGCGTGCGCGTAAATCGGGCCAACCGGGGGAATTGTTCAACCAGTTGCTGCGCCAGCGATGAGTCCATATCATACACGTAGGGAATACCAAACAGCAATTTTAGAAGTACTCCCAAAAAGGCCATTTCTTCCACGGCCCAAACCACGTGATATCGCCGGCGGATGAGCAATGAGAAAACTACAAAAATCATTAAAATATCATTGATGGTTTTCTTCCAGGAAAATCCGGCCCGGATGTGGTGCACAAACGGCACCTGGGGAATACGGTGGTACTCTACCTGATTGTAGGCCACGGTTTCGCCTTCGGCGTAGGTAACCAGGTCAATGCGATGCCCCTGCTGCGACAAGACTTTTAGCAACAAATGAACAGCAATGGGCGAGCCTCGGTGTTTATAAAATGGTTGCGGTTCTAAAAACAGAATATCCATGCTATTTTCCCTCTCGAATCACCTGCAAGATAACAGGTGAACCCAACCAACCAGTTAATCCAATAATTCTGCAGAGCCGTTCCAATACTGATGAGATGCCTACTGTGTTCAATTTACGGTGTAGTACCATCGGCAGAAAAAATTCCGGGTAGCGCTTGCTTGCCATAAACCCGTGTTTTTTAAATTCTGCCGCCAGCTCTTTGGCCTTAAAGCATGTAAACGGGCGAGTGTTGCCTTCCAGATTTTTTTTAACCGTGAACAGCAACGGCGAAATGTAGTTGATGCTGCGTACTTCCGGGTAATCCAGTAGCACTGCGGTGCGCGCCACCCGCGATAACTCGGCCAGATATTCTTGCCAGCGGGTTACGTGGGGCAGCAACCGGTAGCTAATAACCACATCAAAGCTTTGGTCCGGGTACGGCAAATCCAGAATGTTGCCAACTTCAAATTTACATTGGCCCCGGTCTACCAGATTTGCAACCCGTTTTTTGCAAATTGCATCACTCCCCAAAATGGTTACGTTGTATCCGGCGTTGACCAGCGCGGGTGCCAGTTGGCCGTGCCCGCCACCCACATCCAGAATGGTTTTTGCCTGGGGCAAGGCGGCCAGCATATCAAGCGTGGCGCGCTCCTGTATTTCTAAAAACCACCGGCCAACGTTACCGGAAAATCGCCGGGCGTAATCTTCAGATGAGGTTTCAATATCGGCCGTTTCCGGAAAAGTGACTGTAAGAATCATTGTGTTTGTTGAGCAGACCCGCTTTCAATGAGTTGGCGTTTTGGCCCTCGCTTGAGGGCCAATCCTCCCACGCCTTCTATTGTAGCGGCTCTGCATGATAAACTCGCCAGAGCATTGTGTGAAAAAGGTTAGAAACCGAACCTTTTTGGCCGGGCCTTAATCTGAAGATACAGAGACCATCTCGCCCGGCACAAACGCAAAATTACGGGTCATCAATTCTTCACGGATGGTGCTGCAAATGCAGTGTTCCAGCATCAGGTGCAGGTCTTCCTGCTGTTCAATGTGGGGGCTGGGTGCTTTGAGACACAGGTCCACGGTATCTTGCAGGCGGCCGCCGATATCGCCGGTAAAGGCAATGGTTTTGGCGTTGGCCCGGCGGGCCACGTGCATGGCGTTGATGACGTTGGCCGAGTTGCCGCTGCAACTGATGCCAATCACCACGTCATTCTCTTCTACCAGCGGCATCAACTGGGCGGCAAAGACGTTATCGTAGGCGGTATCGTTGGACCAGGCGGTAATCAGTGGCAGATTATCGGTGAGGGCAATTACCTTAAAACGAGGCGCGCCCGGCACCATGGTGTTTTTAGAGAGATCGCAGGCAAAGTGAGAGGCCGTGGAGGCGCTGCCGCCGTTGCCAAAGATAAAAACCTTGCGCCCTTTTTCGGCACTTTCCAGCAGGATTTCAATCACCTGATCAACTTCGTCCGGAGAAACTGCGGCAATGGTGCGTTGGAGTTCTGCAAAATATTTCTGGATGTGGGTGGTGGATGCTTTCATATTTTCTCTGTACTCTCTTTCTGGTATTTATTAGACGGCTACTTCAGAAACAAATGCGTTGGCTTCGGCGTACTTTTCCGGAAGCCCAATGTCAATAATGGGTTCGTTGATTACGTATCCGGCCACTTTTACCCCTTGCGCCAGCAAATTGGGGAAGACATCGTGTCCAAAATCGTAGTGGGTGTTGGCGGGTATCCAGTTCAGAATTTCAGGTTCCAGCACGTAGATTCCGGCGTTGGCCAGGTTTGAAAAGGCCAGGTCTTTGGGCGGTTTTTCTACAAAGCGAACAATGGATTTGTTGCTGTCCAGTTCAACAATGCCGCGATTCCACGGGTCCGGCACGCGATACAGCCCCATGGTGACCGGCGCGCCGCTTTGCCGGTGCAACTCGATCATTGGGCGCAGGTTGGCAAAGGTGAACACATCGCCGTAGTAAACCACAAAGGTTTGGTCAAAAAAACCTGCCAGCCGTTTGACGCCGCCGGCTGAGCCGAGCAATGTTGTCTCAACCGAGTAGCGAATATTGACGCCCAGTTGCCGGCCGGTACCAAAATAATCAATTACCTTTTCCGGCAGGTGGTACAGGTTGATGCCGATATCGCTGATGCCGCAGCGCTGCAAATTGAGAATGATGTGTTCCAGCAGCGGGCGGCCACCCACCGGCAGCATTGGTTTGGGGGTGGTGAGCGTCAGCGGGCGCAGCCGGGTGCCTTCGCCGGCAGACAGAATCATGGCTTTCATTTAGTAGGCTCCTCGGGATTTGAGTACGGCAGGAACGGTTTGCCACAACAGGTATAAATCCATCCAGATGCTGTAATTGCGGATGTAGTTCATATCCAGCCGAACACGCTCACCGTAGCTCACATCGCTGCGGCCGCTTACCTGCCACAGGCCGGTAATACCGGGTTTTACGGTAGACAGGTTCATGCCCCATTTGCCGTAGTACATCAGCTCGCGCTCGGTAATCATGCGGGGGCCAACCAGGCTCATTTGGCCCAGAAATACGTTCAGCAGTTGGGGCAGTTCATCCAGGCTGGTACGGCGCAAAAAACGGCCAATTCGGGTGACGCGGGGGTCATCTTTGAGTTTGTAATTTTTCTCAAACTGCTTGCGCAGGGTGATGTCTTGCGCAAGCCGGGCGTCGGCGTCAATGACCATGGTGCGGAATTTAAAGGCATCGAACGTTTTGCCGCCAACGCCCACCACCCGGCGCCGGTAAATTACCGGGCCCCGAGAGTCGAGCTTGATGGCAATTGCCACCGCCAGCATCACCGGCGAAAGCAACAGCAGCGCCGCAAATGAGCCAACCAGGTCAAGCATCCGCTTCATCACCATATCGCTGCCGGTAAGCCGCACTTTGTTGATGCTGAGCAACGGCACGTTGCCTACTTCCTGCACTTCCACGCCGGTGGTGAGCAGTTCGTACAGGCCGGAGCTGAGCCGGATGGAAATGTCGGCCCCGTGCAAACTTTCTACCAGAGCCAGCAAATCGTTGCGCGTCAGTGCGGTAGAGGCAACAATGACTTCACGCACGTTGTTCAGTCTGGCAAGGCGGATAATTGATTTGGGCGACCCAAGAATGGAAATATCGGTGACGGGGTCAATATCTACGTTAACGGTGTCGTCAACAAAGCCCATAACCTTGATACCGGCGTTCGGGTTATCCTGAAACTGGCGGGCAATGGCACGTCCTTCTTCGTTGGCGCCAACAATCAGCACCGGCGTCATAAAATTGCCGTGGTGGCGCAACTGGTGGACTACCCGCCGAAACGCAAAGCGGCCCAACCCCACGCACAAAATCACCAGCACCCAGGACAAAAGAACCCAGGCCCGGGCAACAACCAGTTCCGGCTCAAAAAATGTAAAAAGAATGACCAGCATAATCCCCAACGTGCCGGCGTTGAATACCAGCGAATATTCTTTAGTACCGGCAAACAGGTTTTTGAGGTCGTACAAGCCAAAAACAGCAAACACCACTACCCAGACAGGCATCAGGAAAAATACAAACTGCTGGTAAAAGTCGTGCAGGGTGGTCAATGTTTCGTGCTGGTAAAACCAGGATACGCCGGTTTCAAACCGGATAAGGTAGGCCAGCCAAAATCCAAGCAGTACGGTGAACATGTCGGTAGCAACCAACGCGGCAATCAGACCGGCCCGTTTGGTCCAGTGATTACCAATGGCTACCGGCAAAGATTCTGTCAGTTGTACGGTATTCGTACCAAATGTCATGCAATAACTCCTAATATAAGTACTCTGGTAAAGAAGGGAAGTACGAAAGCGGGTGCGCGAGTGTTGTGGATACAGAGACAATCTATCCAGCTTCATTGCTTACATACGCCAGTGTAACAGTTTTTCATAAAGACTAAATATGAGGATACTATGAATAAAGTTAGAGTATTTTAAGAGGGAGGGGGCGGCCAAAATCAGGCCATAACGGGGTAAAAACGGCGATTTTTGACAAATACTGAAATTGGGACTGTGATTTTATTTTCCGGGAGTCATTGCCGAGAGGATTTCAGCGGTGTAGTGGGTTAAAATTTTAAGGGGATGCAAAACGTAGTGGGGCCAGGTTGCACGTTCGGGCGGCACACGGTAGTAGTACCGCAGCCAGGTTGCGGGCGGCGCAAACAGGCGCAGTAAAATCGCCAGTTTTTCCCGCCGGCGACCCATCACCAGCAAATCCGGCAGCAGGCGTTTGCGCAGCGGCAAAAAATAAAAACTGAAATCAGCGCGCCACATGGGGGCCAGCGAGAGCACTTCGGCTTCCGGCTGAAAGCGCTCGTGCCAGCGCCGCCGAAAGGCATCTGGGGTAACGGCGGCCAGCACATCCGCCGGAACCGCCACACCGAGCAACTGTTCCATATAACAAAAGGTAAAGTAGACGCCCACCTCGGCTTCTTCAGCCTCAACCGCCGCCACAAACTGCGGCCAGTTGATTTTTTCGGCGTGGTCGCGCACCAGCAGCGCAATGTCAGACAGCCAGTTGAGCCGGGTGTAGCCGTGGTAGTGAGCGTGCATGCACAAATGCAGCAACTGGTCCGCCGCCGAGAGCGCCTTTACCCGCACGCCCTCAATTTCCACCCACCCGGCGCGCTGCCAAAACCCGGCCCCGTCCCGCGAGGCCAGCCCGGCGTTGAGCAAATCATCGTAGTGTACTTCAACCAGTAATTCGGTGCCGGGATGCCAGTATTTCAGCTCGTACAGCACCAGTTTGGGGTGCAGTTTGGGCGGCGGCTCCGGCCACTCCGCCTCCGGCACAAATCCGCGGGCCAGCAAATGGCGATGCACCGCCGGCCAGTCGCGCTCGCGGACCACAATGTCCAGATCGCCAAACGGGCGCAGGTTTGAATCCGGGTAAACCTGTTGCGCCAGCACCGGCCCTTTAATCACCAGAAAATCAAGACCCGATTCCTGCAAATCGGCCAGCGCAGCCGTCACCCGCCGCTGCATCAGCGCCATCCGGATCACGCTCTGCCGGTGAGCCTGCCGCACCCAATCCCTGAATTCCGGCGGCGGCCACAATTCATCGGGCTGGCGGCGCAGGATGTGGTAAGCAAGCCCCAAAATACCGTTGCGTCCCACAGCTTGAAACAGCGCCTCCCAGTCGACTGGCAACCGGGGCAGAGGCCGCGAGGGATCGCCGGCGGCAAAATAGCACAGCCAGCGGCGCACCGGCTCCGAAACCTCGACCCGTTCAAAACTGTTG
>RFJF01000203.1 GCA_003695455.1 Chloroflexota bacterium | reverse complement strand
TGGCCCGCCGCTACGCCGCCGCCCGCCCCGCGCTCATCAAAATTTCTGACGGCTTGCAGCGCCATCTCAACGGCGGGCAAACCGTGCGTGCTGTCTGCGCCCTGCCTGCGCTCACCGGGCAAGTGGGGGTTCGCGGCGGGGGGCTGGCCTACAGCGCCAGCGGTTACGCCCTGTGGGACGATGCCGTGTTGAACAAGTGGCAATTCTGCCCGCCGCCGGGCCGGGTCATCAACATGAACCGGCTGGGCGCGGCGCTCACCGGCGAGGCGCAGAACCCGCCGGTGATGTCGCTGGTCGTGTTTGGGGCCAACCCGGTCACATCGGCCCCCAACGCCGGCAAAATTGTGGCCGGTCTGCGCCGCGATGACCTGTTCACCGTGGTGCACGAGCTGTTTCTGACCGACACCGCCCGCTTTGCCGATATTCTTCTGCCGGCCACCTCGCAACTGGAGCAGACAGACCTGCACAAAGCCTACGGCCACACCTGCCTCACTTACAATCACCCGGCCATTGCCCCGCTGGGCCAAAGCAAAAGCAACTGGGACGTGATGCGCCTGCTGGCTCAAAAAATGGGGTTTGATGACGACTGGCTGCGCCAATCGGCGGATGAGGTGATTGCCGAAATGCTGGACGCGATGGCCGCCGCCCACCCGCAATTTGCCGGGATTTCGCTGGAACGGGTGCAGACCGAACCGTTTGTACCGCTGGACATCGAAAATCCCACCCCGTTTGCCAACCTCAATTTCCCCACCCCCAGTGGCAAAATCGAACTGTACAGCCAAACCCTGGCCGATGCCGGGCTGGACCCGCTGCCCGGCTGGATTGCGCCGGTAGATAACTGCCCACCGCCGCAACCAGTGGGCGAGCCGCTGGCGCTGATTTCCGGGGCGGCGCATCATTTTACCAGCAGCAGCTTTGCCAACCAGCCGGAGCTGCTGCGCCGCGAAGGCACGCCGTTTGTGGAAATCCATCCCGCCGACGCCGCCGCGCGGGGCATCGCCCCCGGTGATATTGTGACGGTAGAAAACGGGCGCGGGGCGTGCCGCCTGCGGGCCGTTGTCACCGACGGAGTGCGGCCCGGCGTGCTGGTTTCACCCAAAGGGCGCTGGGCCAGCCTGGACCCGTTCCGCAACGGCGGCGAGGGGCGTAACGTCAATTGGACCACCTCGGACGCTTTGGGCGACATGGCGGGGCAAAGCACGTTTCACAGCAATCGCGTCTGGCTCAGAAAATCTGCAGACGGCGCATAAAAAATGCGCGGGCGTGGCCCGCGCATCTGCTGGTTATTCAGTTGGAGTAAATCCTATTCTTCCACGTTAATTTCCAGGCCGTCGGGCTGCCAGTCACCGCTGCCGCTGCCGGTTTCGTAGGTTCCGTGACCGCGGAGGACGGCCCGGCCTTTGCCGCGCGCGGTAAAATCAATTTTGGTACCGGCCATGTGCACCGTCATATGCCGCCCAATGGCGTGAATGGTGCCCTCGTACCCGCGAAAGACCACGCGCCCGTCGGGCAGGTTGGTGCGATGTCCGTGACCGCTGGCCTGAATCGCCTCGGCGCCTTTGATAACCACCACGCCCACGCCGTGGCCGTTAATTTCCACCGCGCCGTTCATTTGCAGTTTGGCAACGCCGCTCCCTTCGGCGTGCAGCCAGCCTTTACCGCTGATTACATCGGCGCTGGCAACGCCGGCCAGGGTGAGGCTCAGCAAAAACAGCAGACTAAAGATTGAAATAGATCGGGTTAATCGTCTCATTGTTATGCCTCCTACAGCATTAAATTGAATACTTGCATTTAGCATAAACAACAGGTGTAACGCCCGTTTTATCAAAGTGTAAATAAAATGTAAAGCTTAAAAATAGTTTGCAATTTCGTGGGCCATAGTGTAAACTTATCTATCGGTTTAACGGCGGTTGCCCGGTTTTAAGCGAAAAAATCACCGTGCGCAACCAGAATGACCATCAAATTTGGGGAGTTAAGTATCCTGTATGGCAACCAACGGACAGGCGAAAGCTCTGGAAACAACGCTGGCCAGCCTGAAAAAGCGGTTTGGCGACAGCGCAATAATGAAACTGGGCGATGCCCAGCACTTGCAGGTTGAATCTATTCCCACCGGCTCGCTGGGGCTGGATATTGCGCTGGGCGTGGGCGGCGTGCCCAAAGGGCGCATCATAGAAATTTACGGCCCGGAAAGCTCCGGTAAAACCACGCTGTGCCAGCACATCATTGCCGAGGCCCAAAAACAGGGCGGTGTGGCGGCATTTGTTGACGTGGAACACGCGCTGGACCCGCTGTACGCAGCCAAGTGCGGCGTGAATATTGACGAATTGTACGTTTCGCAGCCGGACACCGGCGAACAGGCGCTGGAAATCACCGAAGCGCTGGTTCGCTCCGGGGTGCTGTCTGTGGTGGTTGTTGACTCGGTGGCGGCGCTGGTTCCGCGCGCCGAAATTGAAGGCGACATGGGTGATTCTCACATGGGTTTGCAGGCGCGGCTGATGAGCCAGGCGTTGCGCAAGCTGACCGGAGCCATCAAAACCACCAACACCATTGTTATTTTCACCAACCAGTTGCGCCAGAAAATCGGGGTGATGTTTGGCAACCCGGAAACCACCACCGGCGGCATGGCGCTCCGTTTTTACGCCTCGGTGCGGATGGACATTCGCCGCATTCAGGCCATCAAAAACAGCGGCGAGGTTATTGGCAACCGGACCCGGGTAACCGTCAAGAAAAACAAGGTTGCTCCGCCGTTCAAGGTGGCAGAATTTGATATTATGTACAATGAAGGCATATCGAAAATTGGTGATATTCTTGATATTGCAGTAGAGGAGGATATTGTAGACAAACGCGGGTCTTTTTACTCTTACGGAGACACGCGTTTGGCTCAGGGCCGGGAAAATGCAAAAACATTCCTGGGAGAAAACCCTGAGATGGCACTTGAAATTGAAAACAAAATCAGGGAGAAATTCTCACTGCCCCTGCGCAGCACGGTTAACAGTACCACCGCAGATGGGCAAGCCGGCTAAATCCGGAAATCAATATTTGTTGTTTCAACTAATTAATTTTTTGTTTCTCACTGTGATTGTTCGATTGAGTGTGCGGTTTGCCGCACAACATTTTTCTATATAAATTGCAGGGTTGTTTGTCTTTTTAAATTTGTACGGCTTTCAAAAAATAGGCACACGAGTCGCCCCGGCAGAATGTGGCGGCTCGATTACTCAGTTAG
>RFJF01000015.1 GCA_003695455.1 Chloroflexota bacterium | reverse complement strand
GTATAATACGGAGGTTGCAAATTTTGTAATTGGCGGCTACCATGCCCGAACTCCCCGAAGTAGAAATAATTGTGCGCGGATTGCGCGGCCCGCTGGTGGGGCGCACGTTTACCGGCGTCACCGTGCGCTGGCCCAACTCTGTCAAAACTCCCGTTCCCGAATTGCAGGCCACCCTGCCCGGCCAAACCATCGAGCAGATTACCCGGCGCGCCAAATATTTGTGGTTTCACCTGTCCGGCGGCGACTCCCTGTTTTTGCACCTGAAAATGAGTGGCGATTTGCTGGTGTTGCCGGTCACTGAGCCGGATGACCCCCACGTGCGCACCATTTTTGATTTGGATAACGACCACCAGCTTCGATTTAAGGACACCCGCAAGTTTGGCCGGGTGTACCTGGTTCGAAATCCCAACGCGGTCATCGGCAGGCTGGGGCCGGAGCCGCTGGCCGACGATTTTTTACCCGCCGATTTTGCGGCGCTCTTTGCGCGCCGTCGCGGGCGGCTCAAACCGTTGCTGCTCAACCAAAAGTTCATTGCCGGAATCGGCAACATTTACGCCGACGAAAGCTGTTTTGCCGCCGGGCTTGACCCGCGCCGCACCGCCGATACGCTGTCGGCAGACGATTTGGGCCGCCTGTACCACGCCATCCGGCAGGCGCTCACCGCCGGAATTGTTCACAAAGGGGCCAGTTTGGACAGCGTGTACCGGGGCGGTGAATTTCAAAATCATTTTCGGGTGTACGGCCGAACCGGCCAACCGTGCCTGCGTTGCGGCGCAGAAATCCAGCGGGTGGTACTCGGCGGGCGCTCAACCCATTTTTGCTCAACCTGCCAGCGGTGAGGTCAGATTCCAGAGTGCAGAATACAGAATACAGAATACAGATGGGGCAGGTTCAGCCTGCGGCACGGCAACGATAAGGGCAACCGGCCGGTTACTTCTGCAACACAGCGTGGAAGGTTGTTTTTATCCTTTATCCTTCCGCTTTTACCCTTATTTTATACAAGGAGGTAACGTATGTTAATTACCAACGGCACTGATATTACGTTTGATAAATCGGGGCACGTTTTACCCCACGTGCGCGGTCTGATTTTTGATTGGGACGGCACCATCATCAACACCATGCCGATGCATTATCTGGCGTGGCGGGACATTGTCCGCGAGCGCGGCGCTGATTTCCCGGAGCAGCTTTTTTACGATTTGGCCGGCGTGCCCAGCGACCGGATTGTGGAAGTGTTGAACGAAACATTTGGCTACCAACTGGACCCGCAGGAAATTGCGCTGACCAAAGAGCAGTTGTTTGTGGAGAAATATCTGGCCCGGGCCGAGTTAATTGAGCCGGTGGTGGCGTTGGCCCGCGCTCACAAAGGCAAAATGCCGATGGCCGTGGCAACCGGCGGCATCCCGACCGTACTCAACAAGGCGCTGGCGCTGTCCGGCCTGACCGGTTTTTTTGACGCGGTGGTAACGTCTCACGATGTGGAACACGGCAAACCGGCCCCGGATACGTTTCTGGAAGCCGCCCGCCGCATCGGGGTGGCGCCGGAGTTGTGCCAGGTTTTTGAAGACAGCGAGGCCGGGCTGGAAGGCGCGCGCCGCGCCGGAATGGTCGCTACCGATGTGCGCCCGTGGGTGAAATAACGCCAATCAGGGATTGAGCCGCTTCAGAATTTCATCGGCGGCAATCTGGTTGGCCAGCGCGTTGGGGTGGGCGTCGCTGCCGGAAACGCGCAGCTCTGCCGGCGGGTAGGCCGAAAACGCATCGCGCAGGTCAATCACCTCAAAGCCGTTGGCCGCAGCCTGGCCTGCCACCTGCCGGTGAATGGCGGCGTAGGGGTAGCTGTCCCAGTTGTGCCACAAATCCGGAAACAGCACCACAATCACCCGCGAGTCGTTTTCGGCGGCCATTTGCCGGATTTGCTCAAAGCCGGTGACCACACTCTGCCAGCTTGTGGGGTCGGCGTGCAGGTAGCGGTAATAGTTGCCGCCGCCTTTAATGAGCATTTTGGCTCGTTTGTACCCCTGCGCAAAGAGCCGCAGCACGTGCGAATACTGCCACCAGTCGGCCTGCCGAAAATAGGCCGGAATTTGCTGAATGGCCTCGGTTTCGGGGTCATTCAGCACGTAACCAACAATGATGACCTCCGGCTGCCAGGCCAGGCCCTTGTTTTTGAGAACGGCTACGTAATCCTTCATGGCGTAGCCCGCCACCGCCAGATTGAGCACGTCGGCGGTGTCCAGCGCCGCGTCCAGCCGGGCCGGAAACGACTCATCCTGCTCCAACTGAAATCCAAACGAGAATGAATCGCCCAGCACCACAATTTTGGGCAGCGCCGGGTCGGGTTCATCGTCGCGCATGCCGGCGCTGTTAATTTTTACCCGCGCGCCGTGGGCCGTGGTATCCATATTGGGAACCAGTTCGTAATCCAGCCCCGGCACGGATGATTTTTGGTAGATGATGTCGCGGGCCACGTTGGGCAGTTCACTGGCGGGGGGGCGGTAGTCAACCGGCATCAGCCAGCGCAGGGCCACCTCTACCACGGCCAGCGTGAGCAGTAATGTTGCGGTCAAAACCAGAATGTTGAGCGCGATTTTCTTCATGGGGTTGGCGGGCCGGCAACCAGTTACGGCCAGGGGTACTGTTTGAGATAGGCCGATACGGCATCCATTTCAAACCCAAATTGCAGTTTTTCGCGGGCGTGCCACTCAAAGACTTCGGCGGGGGTCAGCCAGGCCAGATCGCGAATTTCCTCGGTTTGCAGCGGGCCAATCGCCGACAGCGGGCGCACGCCAAAAATGGTGTAATCCCGGTTGGCGCGGCTGAGAAACACGCCCACTTTACCCACAATCTCAATTTCCAGCGAAAGTTCCTCGCGCATTTCCCGGTGCAGGGCTACGCGCGGGTCTGTTTCGTGGGGGTCCAGCCGCCCACCGGGGAAGGTCCACTGGTCGTTCATGGCCGGGTCCCTGAAATTGTGGTGGATGAACAGGATTTTTTCATCCTTCACAATCAGAGCGCGAACTGCGTAGGGTTTTGAGCCGTTGCTGTGAGTCATTTTGCCGGGGGTGTCTGTGCCGCAGATTGAATCATCTCCAGAAAATAGCGGTGAAAGCGCACGTCGTTGGTGAGTTCCGGGTGAAAGGATGTGACCAGCAGGTTGCCCTGTCGAGCCGCCACCACCGTACCGTCATTCAGGGTTGCCAGCACGGCAACGCCCGGCCCCACCGTTTCAATTTTGGGGGCACGGATGAACACCGCCCGGAACGGCGCACCGGCGGCGGCAAAGGTGGGGCGTAAATCGGCTTCAAAACTGTCAACCTGGCGGCCAAAAGCGTTGCGGTCTACTTTGATGTCCATCACGGCCAGCCGGCGGGGAATGACGTGCCCGCCGCTGGGGGTGGGGCCGATGTCTTTGGCCAGAAAAATCAACCCGGCGCAGGTTCCCCACACCGGTTTCCCGCCGGTCACAAAGGCGTGCAGAGGCTCCACCAATCCGTACTGCACGGCCAGTTTGCCGATGGTGGTGCTTTCGCCGCCGGGGATGATGAGGCCGTCCAGCCCGGTCAGGTCTGCCGGCAGTCGCACTTCGATGGGGGCGGCGCCCACCCGGCGCAGCATGTTGGCGTGTTCCAGAAATGCGCCCTGCAGCGCCAGCACGCCCACATTCAACAGCGATGCCGGCGCCGCGTCGTCGGGTTTCAGGGTTAAATTTTGGGGAGAAACGGTCATTGTCAATTACCAATGAACAATTATCAATTACGAAATACGAATGAACAAATGGCGAGCGAATCTCTACTCACTAAACTCCACAAACTCTACTAACTCTACAAACTCACCCCACTCTACAAACTCCACAAACTCTACAAACTCAATAAACTCCACAACCCAACTAAATTTCGTCGTCTGCGGTGGGGTCGGCGTCGTCATCGGCCTGAGTGACCAGCACCGGGCGAGCGCGACCGCCGCCTTCGTCTGCCCCTATGATACCCTGCGCTTCCATTTCGTCAATTAAGCGGGCCGCGCGTGCGTAGCCCACCCGCAACCGCCGCTGAATCATACTGACCGAGGCTTTGCCCTGGGCGCGTACCTCGGCGATGGCCTTTTCCAGCAGTTCGTCGTCGGTTTTGCCGCTGCCGCGCTTGTTGGAGGTTTCGCCCATTTGCTGGTACTCTTCCCACAGCGGCTGCTGCACCAGATTGGTCGGCGGCTCGATGGGGCCGCGGGGGATGTGCCCCGTGCCAACAATGGCGCTGCGCCAGAATGTGACCAGCCGGTTCAGTTCCGCATCCGAGACAAACACGCCCTGCAATCGCTGTAATTTGGACGAATCCGAGGCCATGTAGAGCATATCGCCTTTGCCCAGCAACCGTTCCGCCCCCGGCGAATCGAGGATGACCCGCGAGTCGATCTGGCTGGTCACGGCAAAGGCAATGCGGGCCGGAAAGTTGGCTTTAATCAGCCCGGTCACCACATCCACCGAGGGGCGCTGGGTAGCGATTATCAGGTGCAGGCCGGTGGCGCGGGCCATTTGCGCCAGCCGGGCAATGGTGCGCTCCACCTCGTCGGGGGCCATCATCATCAAATCGGCCAGTTCGTCAATAATGATGACAATGAAGGGCAGGGTTTCCCGACCTTCCTTGAGCATCTTTTCGTTGAAGGCGTCCAGATTGCGCACCCGTTCTTTGGAAAACAGCTTGTACCGGCGATCCATCTCGCGGGTGGCCCAACTGAGCACGCCGACCGCCTTTTCCAACTCGGTGACTACCGGGGCCAGCAGGTGCGGAATGCCGTTGTAGTTGACCAGTTCCACCATTTTGGGGTCAATCATCAACATGCGCAGCGTTTCAGGGGTGTTGTTGGTGATGAAACAGGAAATGATGGCGTTGACGCACACGCTTTTGCCGCTGCCGGTGGCCCCGGCAATGAGCAGGTGCGGCATTTTCGCCAGATCGGCCACGTAGGCCTGCCCGGCCACGTTTTGCCCCAGCGCCATTTTCAGCGCGCCGCGATTTTGCACAAAGCGGTCCGATTCCATCAAATTTCGCAGCGCCACCAGATTTTTGTTCGAGTTGGGAACCTCGACGCCGATGTACGGCTGGCCGGGAATGGGCGCTTCAATGCGAATGGGCGAGGCGGCCAGCGCCAGCGCCAAATCGTTCTGCAAATTCACCACCCGCGAAACGCGCACTTTTTTGATGTTGCCTTTGGCGTCGCGCTGGTCTACCAGCGCCAGGCTGAAACGGGTGACGGTGGGGCCGGGGTTAATCTCGCGCACCTGCACTTTAATGTTGAAGCCCTCCATCGTCTCTTCGATGATTTTGACCCGTTTGTGGATTTCGCGCTCGCTGATTTCCATTT
>RFJF01000202.1 GCA_003695455.1 Chloroflexota bacterium | reverse complement strand
TCGCCCAGCTTCACCCCCTCGTACAGTTCCTGCGCAATTTTCATGGTCAGCCGGGGGTTGAACCCCAACTGGCTCGAAGCCGCCTGTTGCAGTGAATCGGTGGTGAAGGGCGGGTAGGGCCGGCGAGTGCGTGTGCCCTTATCCACGCGCAGAACCCGCCACCCGGCGCCGCGCAACTCGGCCAGCACCCGGTCGGCATCGGCCTGCGTTTTAAGTTGCGGCTTTTTGCCCTTGATTTTAAAGAGCGACGCCCAGAATTTGAGCGGCGGGGTATCGGCCTGTTTTGAAAGCTCCGCCTCCACGCTCCACCACTCTTCCGGCACAAAGGCGCGGATTTCGCGCTCGCGGGCCACCACCAGCCACAGCGCCGGCGACTGCACCCGCCCGGCCGAGAGCCGTTTGCGCCCCGAAAGCCCGGCCCACAGCACCGGGCTGACCATGTAGCCCACCAGCCGGTCAATCACCCGGCGGGCGGTCTGCGCCTCAACCAGTTGGCGATTGATGTTGCGTGGCGCAGCCAGCGCGGCCCGGATATCGGCCTGGGTAATGGCGGTAAAGGTGATGCGCCGGATTTTGGCAGCCACGCCGCGCCCCAACCGTTGGGCCACGTGAGCGGCAATGGCCTCGCCTTCGCGGTCCATGTCGGTAGCCAGGTAGATGGTATCGGCGGTGGCGGCGGCTTTTTTGAGCGCCTCCAGCGTTTTGCCCTTGCCGCGAATCAGGTAGAGGGTGGGGGTAAAATCGGTCAGGTTCACGTGGATGTCGTCGGCGGGCATCTCCAGAATGTGGCCGCTGGTGGCCTTCACCGTAAAATCACGGCCCAGCATGCCTTTGATGGTACGCGCCTTTTTAGCCGATTCAACAATCAGCAATTTGCTCAATGTTAGAACCTCTGTTCGTAAAAGTACAGCTATTATACACGGGATTTTTTTGTCTGACTACCTTGTGAGCCGGGTAAAGTTATGGTAAGGTGTGAGAATGGCGAATGGCGAATGGCGAATAGCGAATGGCGAGCGACGGGTGACGAACGATGAGTAACGAGCGACAAGTGACGAACGACGAGTGACAAAGAACGTACTCCATACTCCATACTCCGTACTCTGTATTCTGTATACTGAACCCGACTTCCCGCATCTTTTGTTGCAAAAACAAGACTAAAGAGTAGGGGCTGTGAAAGGAGCAACCATCCCCGTGAGTACCGACGCTTCACTGCTGGAGCGCATCAAACGGCACGACCAACAAGCACTGGCCGATGTCCACGACCGGTATTTTGACCAGTTGTACAGATATTTGAACTACCGGCTGGGTGATACTGACGTGGCCGCCGATTTAACGGGTGAAGTTTTTGTAGCGTTGATTGACGCGCTCAAACGGGGCAAACCACCCAAAACATCGTTGACGGGCTGGCTGTACGCCGTGGCGCGCAATCTGGCCGCCGACCATCTCAAAAAGCAAGTCAATACTATGCCGTTGTTAGAAGACCTTGTAGCCGACTCGCCGTCATTGAGTGACCAGGCGCACCTGGCCCAACTGGGGCCAATATTGAAACAGGCCATGCACCAACTCACCGAAGAGCAGCAACACGTTATTACGCTCCGGTTTGGGCAGGGAATGAGTCTGGCTGAAACGGCCATGCTGATGGACAAATCGGTGGGGGCGGTCAAGGCGCTGCAACACCGGGCGCTGGCCTCGCTGGCACGGGTGATACCTCTGGAGGCGGACGATGTCAGATAGATTTGAGTCCATCCTCGATGAGGCAATTTCCGCGCTGCAAGCCGGGGTTCCCCTTGAAGAAATTCTGGCCGAAGTGCCGGAATACGCTGCGCAACTGCGCCCGCTGCTGTACGCCGCCAGCGTGCTGGCCGACCCCAACCCGGCGCTGGTTCCGGAAGAACGAAAGTCTGCCCTGCAAGCCGAGTATCTGGCTCAGGTGGCCGAACTGCCGCCAGTACAACCCACCTTTGCCGACAAAGTTCGGGCTGTTGCCAACATTGTCCGGCGGCGGCTCACGCCCAGAGCCGTGTTGGGTGATGCCGCAACTGTGATGATCACCGTACTGCTCACGCTGGGCGTGGCTGCGCTGCTCCTCATATACCTGGCGCAAGACACCCTGCCCGGCGACCTGCTGTACGGAGTAAAACAGGCCTCGGAGCAAACCCAACTGTTCTTCACCACCGATGAAGCGCGGCGGACAGAACTGGAAGCACAATTCAACCAACGCCGGCTGGATGAGCTCAACCGGCTGTCTGAACAGGGCCGGGCGGCGGTGGTTAAATTCACAGGCACCTTAGAAACAAAAAGCGCAACCTTGTGGGTAGTAGAAGGGCACACCATATTTCTGCCGGATGATGCGCAAATCATTGGCAATCCGCAAGAGGGTGATTCGGTGGAAGTGGTTGGGTTGCTTAAGACCAACAGTGTGCTGGTAGCAGATACCATTACCAAAACCCCGTAAACGGCGATTACAATACCGTTACACTTTGGCGGACGCAGACAATAATTAGAGACACTCTGCCGGTTTTATGGTACAATGGGACAAAAGTTTGGTTTACAATCCCTTATTTTTGCGCGTAAACTAAAGAACACACAAAAATTTAAGATATTTTCACTTATGCTGCACTCCCCTCCCTCCGATATTACAGGCATAACCTTAAAATGATGCAGCAAATCCAAGAGAGAGGAGGTGAAACCGTGCTGTTCTTGCCAAAAGAAGATGCTCAGGGGTTGGTTGAGTATGCATTGATACTGGTACTGGTTGCCATTGTAGTCATTGCAATTCTGTTGATACTTGGCCCGGTAGTTGGCAATGTATTTAGTAATATTGTTTATGTAATGCAAAATTCCCGTGCGGCCGGCGGTATAT
>RFJF01000201.1 GCA_003695455.1 Chloroflexota bacterium | reverse complement strand
GTTATAATACTAATTATATTAGTTTTTGCGATTTGTAAATTAAATGGGGGGATAAAAATGAGTACCAAATTTTTGCACGTGTCAAATGGAACTTTGGCGTTTGATGATAGCGGCGGCTCAGGCCCGTTGGTGGTGATGGTACCCGGCATGGGTGATGTTCGGGCAGAGTATCGCTTTTTGGCGCCAAAATTAGCGGCGGCCGGGTATCGAGTGGTGACGATGGATTTGCGCGGGCACGGTGAAAGCAGCGCCGACTGGCCCGATTATTCGATTGAGGCGGTAGGTCGGGACATGCTGGCGCTGGTCGATCACCTGAATGCCGGGCCGGCCACGCTGGTGACAACCTCGTACCCCACCGGGGCGGCGGTCTGCGCCGCCGCCGAACGGCCGGACGCCATCCGCGCGCTGGTGCTGATTGGCGCGTTTGTGCGCGACCCGGAAATGTCGGCCTTGCAAAAGCTGATGCTGGGGCTGTTGCTGAAGGGGCCGTGGCGGGTGCGGGCCTGGGATATGTACTACAATTCGCTGTACCCGTCGCAGAAGCCCGCCGATTTGGGCGGTTACCGCCGGGAATTGCGGGCCAACCTGTCGGAACCGGGCAGATTTGAGGCGCTGAAAGCCATGAGCGGCGAACCACGCATCGAATCTGAACGGAGGCTGGGGCAGGTGCAAGCGTCTGCGCTGGTGGTGATGGGCAGCAAAGACCCGGATTTCCCGTCGCCGGAAGCCGAGGCGCAATTCATCGCGCAGCAATTGGCGGGGCAGATTTTGATGGTTGACGGCGCGGGGCACTACCCGCACGCCGAAATGCCGGACGTTGTCATTCCGGCGATGCTCAAATTTTTGGCGGAGGTAACGCAACGCAATGGCACGACGACCCGGACTAACTGAGGATGTGGTGGTCAATGCGGCCATCGAACTGGTGAATACGCAGGGGGTGGAGCAGTTGACCGTGGCCGCACTGGCGCAAAAACTGGCCGTGCGGCCCCCCTCGCTGTACAACCACGTGCGCGGGCTGGACGGTCTGCGGCAGGCCATGGTGCTGCGCGGATTGCGCGCGCTGACGGCCAAAATGCAGACGGCGGTTATGGGCCGGGCCGGATTTGAGGCGCTGGTTTCGCTGGCGCAGGCCTACCGGGCTTTTGCCGCCGAACAGCCGGGGTTGTACGCGCTGACACTGCGATCCAACGAAAATGCTGACCCGGAAGCGCAGGCCGCCGGCCAGGCGGCAATCGATGTGGTGCTGGCTGTGCTGCACGGCTACGGACTGGAAGGTGACGCCGCCCTGCACGCCACCCGCGTACTGCGCAGCGCATTGCACGGATTTGTGTCGTTGGAGATGGCCGGCGGTTTTGCCCTGCCACTGAGTCTGGATGAGAGTTTTGACCAGTTGCTGTGCACGCTCGATTGTGGTCTGCGGAACGGGTTCGGTCAAAACGCCAATCCGGATTCATCACCATTGCAGCAGTAGCAGCATGCTTACCAGCACCGCTAATTGCAGCAGAAAGATTGGCAGGCCATTGATTACGTAATCGCGGGTGGTGTATTGGCCGGGGCGGCGCACCAGCAGGTTGTCGCCGTCTGTCCAGGGGGTAACGTAGGCGGCGTTGGCGGCAAACGCCACCGCTATGGCAAATGGCTGCGGCGACACGCTCAGCGCGGAGGCCAAACTGAGGGCGACCGGCATGAGCAGCGCCGCCACCACCGAATTGGAAATTACCTGGGTGATGACCGCGGCCACCAGATACAAAACAACCAGAGACCCCACCGCGCCTGCGCCTTGCCCAACCCACAGAATCTCATCGGCAAGCCACTGCGCCGCGCCGGTTTGTTCCAGCGCCAGCGCCAACGGCAGCATTCCGGCAATTAAGATAATCAGTTTTACGTCAATGCTGCGGTAAGCGCGGTCCAGGCTGATGCAGCCGGTCAGCACCAGCGCTATGGCCGCGGCAAAGCTGGCGGTCCCCAGCGACAGGATGCCGGGCATAACCAGCGCCAGCATGGCAGCCAGAATAAACAGTGTGGTTCCGGCTTTGCGGGTAATCAGTTCGCCGGGTTCCGGGGCCAGGTCGGTCATGAAAACCAGGTTCAGGTCTTTGCCAACCACCCGGATGCGCCCGATTGGCCCCTGCACCAGCAGGGTATCGCCGGCTTGCAGCCGTAACTCCGGCAGGTTGGTTTGCAGAACTTTTTTGCCTCGCTGCACGGCCAGTATGTTTAATCCGTAACGCCCTCTGAAATCGAGCTGGGCCAGCGTTTTGCCAATCAGCGCCGAGCGGATGGGCACAATGACTTCGGCCAGCCGCAGGGTTTCCTGTTCCAGCCGGTTGAAGGCGTTGAGATGCACGTGGCCCTTAAATTCCAAGTGATGAATATTGGCGGCTTGCAGTACTTGCCCGGCATCGCCGGCTACAATGAGCAGGTCATCCTGTTCCAGCAGCCAATCGGGGGTGGCGGGCCGCAGTTTGCCGTCTTTGGGCCGGACAGCCACCAGATTGAGTCCGAAGCTGCTGCTCAAATCGCTGGTATGCAGGGGACGACCCTCTAAATCCGAGCCGGTTCGCACCCGCAGCCGAAACAGCACGTGATCCAGCCGGTAATCCTGCTCAACCTCATCCAGCGACGGGCGCGCCATTTGGGTTGAGATTTTTTTGCCCAGCAGCCGTCGCCCCGGCAGCAAATACCAGACCATCACAATGGCCACCGAAGCCACGCCAAACGGCGTGAGCGTAAACACTCCCAGAGAATCGTGTCCGGCGGCGGCCAGAATATCACTGACCAGAATATTACTTGGCGTGCCAATCAGCGTGAGTTGGTTGCCTACGGTGGCTGTGGTTGCCAGCGGCAGCAGCAACCGCGACGGCGCAATGCCGGTTTGCCGGGCCACGCGCAGCGCGGCGGGCATGAGCAGCGCCACCACCAGCAATCCCCCCAGCACCGAAGTGAGCAGGGCAGCGGCCAGCATAATAATCAGCATCAGGGTGGTTTCGCCTTTGCCGCCGTAGCGCACAATCTGATTGGCAATCATGGTAGCCACGCCGGTTTCAAACAGCGCCGCGCCAATTACATAAATGCCGGCCACAATAATGATGACCGGTTGCCCAAAGGCAGCAAAGGCATCGGCTGGCGGCACAATGCCGGTAACCACCAATGTGAGCATAACCAGCAGCGCTACCAGATCGGCGCGGAGTTTTTGGCTGGCCATGACAAGCAGTGTGGCGGCCAGCAAAATCAGGGCAAATGTGGTTTGGAATTCCATTAATTAAATTTTGCGGACCGCAGCCCGCACTCCTGCGTTTAACCGGATTTTTGACCCAAACCAAAAAGTATACCCGGCATTTGGCAATAACAAAAAAAGCCCGAAGGCGCACCTTCGGGCTACTGCCGCCAAAAACTCAATCCCGGTTACGTTGTACAGAAACGCCGCAGCCTCGACGCCGGTAATGTACGGCCCGATGGTGCGCGGCGGTGGAATGAATGATTTGGCAGTCAAATTTGTTGGCGGTGGTTTCAGGCCGGTTCTTCTTCGAGCAGGTCGGCCAGGGTGCGCATGTACAGCGTCACATCGGCTACGTTGTTGCGGCGCAGGTGTCGCGGTTTGCCGTTGCCCAGCCGGGCCAGCACCCGCCGGTCAGAAAGATTCTCAAGATGAATCACATCCTCGCGCAGAAAACCCACATCCTGCAGCGCGGTAAACAGGTCTTCTACCTTTTGGCCGGTGCCGGGGCAGTAATCGTTGGCGTACTCGCTCCACTCATCCAGTTGGAAATCCAGCGTTTTCACAATCTGGTAGCCGGACATGTGGGTGATGGTTTGCAGCAGGTGACCGCAGTTACAGCGGCCCATGTGACCCCACTCGTACGCTGCGCCGTTGTCCAGCCGGTCGGCGGTTTGGCGCAGCGCGCCAATCAGTTGCGGGTTGTTTTGTGCCATAATTCCCCCCTGGCAGTGTGCTAAATGGTTGAATTTTAAAGATAGCCCGACAGACGGCTCAAGTCAAATTGGCACGCAGACTAATTTTTTCAGCGCGAACCGGCGGCTTGTGTTTGCACACCATCCTCACAATCACAGGGGTATTGTTTGACAAAATTGTCGCACACCCGAAAATAGCGGAAACAGTCAAATGAAAAGGAGGGGCAAAATGGACGTAACCCAGATAAACAACATGTGTGCCAACACGTTGGTATCTCATTTGGGGATTGAATTCACAGAAGTGGGGGACGGTTACCTGAAGGCCACCATGCCGGTAGATGACCGTACCCGCCAGCCGCAGGGCTTACTGCACGGTGGCGCGTCGGCAGCGCTGGCAGAAACATTGGGCAGCGTGGGGTCGGCGCTCCGGCTTGATTTGAGCCGGCAGGTGCCGGTAGGGCTTGAAATCAACGCCAACCACATTCGCGCCATCACCGGCGGAACCGTAACCGGCACGGCCACGGCCTTGCATTTGGGGCGGCGCACTCACGTGTGGGACATCAAAATTGAAGATGAAACCGGCAGGCTGATTTGTACCAGCCGGTTAACCATTATGGTGGTTGACCGGTAGCCGGAACGTTAAACCGGGTGCTTTTTGCCGCCCGGTTGGTGATATTTTCTCCGTTTGCAGATTTACGCCGGAGCCGGTTTGTGCTATTCTTATGTTCATGAGAAAGCATACGGCGGTGTATGAAATTACTATTCGGCGGGCCGGCACGGTGCTTGATGTGGTGACCGTGGAAGCCCGTGATGTACAAGAGGCCATTGAGCAGCTTGATGCTGCCCATGAAAAGTTCACCGTGCTGATTTCTGACGGCCCGGATGAATTGATTACCGCGCAGTGGTCCGGCTACGAGTATGAGGCCCGGTTGTTGAAGCCATCCTGATTGACCCCAATTTGTAAGGTTGTTGTTCAACGTAACGTCCCGGAGAAAATCTTTGGGGCGTTTTTTTACGCAAATTTCACCGCTGGTTCACATCAAATTTACTGAAAAACCGGGCCGGGTGGGGTATAGTAAGCTCAGGAGTGATGGAAAATGTTGTACCAGATAACAATCAGCAACAGCGGAAGTGTTGAAAACATTGCCTTTGTGAACGCGCAGCACGCACAGGAAGCCATTGAACAGGTTGAGGCGCAGTACCCCCGGCGCCCGGTGCAACTGACCAACAAAGATGGCGATGTGGAGACCGTGTACTGGACAGGGTTTGAATTTGAGGCCCGCGTCGTACCGGGCGCTCCGCACGTTCTCAATTTGGATGTTTCCCAACACATTCGGTTGTCTGCGCCCGCAAATGTATAGAATTTTCCCGATTGTTGATTCTTCAATTCGGCTCGGCCAGATTGGCCTGCAACGGCAACAAATCTGGCGGTTTGACGAAACAGGGTGATTGGGTTACATTACCCGCATTGCAGTAAGTTAAGTGTGCCCCTGAGGAATCAATGAGCAGACAGCGTTCCGGCAGAACCAGAAAGCCGGCAGAAAATAAAAAGACCACCATTGCCGCGCTGGCAACATTTGGTCTGATTTTTGTAGCAGTGGTTGTTTTTGTGATTCGCCCCACAGCCGATACCGCCTCGCAGGCCGAGGCCGAAACCGGCGGTAAGGTACTGTTTGAAACGTATTGCGCTGCCTGCCACGGCGAACAGGGGCAGGGCGGCATTGTGCCGGAGGCTCCGGCGCTCAACGCCGATGGCCCGGCTTCCCAACTGTCCGATGCCGAAATTGCACAGATGATGCGTCAGGGCAGTGAACTGATGCCGGCCATGGGCGCAGATTTTACGGATGAGCAGGTGGCTGCGGTAACGGTGTTCATCAAAAGTTTGTGGACGCCGGAACAGCGGGCTGCCCAGCCCGGCCAGAATTAGCCGCCGATTATTCGTCCTCTTCGGCGGCGGCTAATTTCATCAGCCCTAAAAAAATGGTAATCAGAATAAACGCCACCAGCGCCATAAACGGAATGGTGATGAACCCCAAATAATTAACGTACCGCGAGCCGCACGGCACGGAGTCTGCGCAGGAAATGGGTTGCGCCAGCACACCCACCTGCACCAGGTAGTGATACCCCGACAGCAATATTCCACTGATTGAAAACGGCAGAACGTAGTTGGGCAAAAATTCGTCCTGCAAAAAAATGCCCACCAGCGTCACAATCACCAGCGGATACATCAAAATTCGTTGGTACCAGCACAATTTGCACGGCAGAAATCCGGCTACCTCACTGTAGTACAGGCTGCCCAGCGTGGCCGTAAGCGCCACCCCAAAGGCCAGATACGGCCCGTATTGTCGCATAAAATTTTTCATTGCGTTGAAAACTCCCTGACGGATGGTTGAATTGGGCCGGTATTGTTGACCGGCCCGTCAAACAGTTGAGTTGGATATAGTAATCAGTCGGAGATATTTGGGCAAACGGCGGCGCTGTTTGTGCGGCGGCGCAAAACGCGCCGCAAAGCAGCCAGGATTCGGCGGGGCTGTCAGCCGGCATCCGGCATAAAATCGGGGTACAGTTTCCGCATACAATCGGGGCAGACACCGTGGCTGAATTCGGCCTCGGAGTGGTCCCGAATGTACACGGCCACATCCTGCCAGTAGCCATCGTCATTGCGGATTTTTTTGCAGTTGGCGCAAATAGGCAGCAGCCCGCTAAGTTGCTTTACTTTATCCAGTGCGGCCTGCAGTTCGGCGTTGCGGGTTTGGAGTTGGGCATTTAATTCCCGCAGTTCCATCATATCCTCAAATCTGGCCACGGCAATGGTAATGGCGCGTTCCAGTTCAAGTTCATTGGGCGGCTTGATGAGATAGGCCCCGGCGCCGGCTTCGCTGGCTTGTTGCAGCAGTTCCGGGGTTTCATAGGCGGTCAAAATGACCACCGGCACGGGGCAGCATGTTTGAATGTAGCGCGTGGCTTCAATGCCGTTCATTTTTGGCATGGCAATATCCATAAGCACCACATCGGGTTGGTGGGCTTGGGCCATGTTCGCGGCTTGTTTGCCATTGAACGCCCGGCCAATGACGTTGTAGTTCATCCCTTTTAGCATGCCCTGAATCATTTCGCCGACCATTGGGTCATCTTCGGCAATCAGCACGCGGGTGGCAGATGGGTTCATGGTGCAGCCTCGTCAAGTTTGTTTGGAAATTTAATCACGGTTTTTGCCCCGGGGCCGTTGGTCAGCACAATTTGGCCGTGCAAACCATCCCGCACCAGAGTTTGAATGAGATACAGGCCCACATTTTGCCGCTGGCCGGCCAACACATCCGGAGGGTAGCCGGAGCCGCTGTCCTGGTATTCAAGGTGAACATAGTCGTTATGTGTGCTAATGTCCACTGAAATGTGGGCGCTGTCTGCCTGTGTCAATCCGTATTTAATAGAATTGGTGGTGAGTTCATTAATGACCAGCGCCAGATTGTTGGCATCTTTGGCCGCAATTTTGACGGGCGAGGGGGTAATTTCTACTTTAACAAATTTGCCGCGCAACAATGATTGCAGTGTGGCGTTTATTAACTGGCCGGCCATGTCGCTGAGCAGCAGCGGGGTCCATTCCGAGGCCGACAGCAGGCTGTGTACCAGCGATAACCCTTTAACCCGGTTGACCAGGTCTTGCATAATTTCACGGTAAAGCGATATATTTTCAATGCCAATGTGGCGTTGTTCTGCATACAGCAAACCAATAATGGCCGACAGGTTGTTTTTTACGCGGTGGTTTACTTCTCGCAGCAGGGTGGCTTTGGTTTGTGCGTCTTGCCGGGCGCGCTCAAACAACTGGGCATTTTCAATGGCTATTGCTGCCTGGTTGGCAAACGGCACTACCAGCCGGATGTGGTTTTGGGAAAAATGGCCGGGTGTGCGGCTGTCAACGGTGAGCATGCCAATCATTCGGTCCTGAACCAGCAGCGGCACCCCCATCCACGATTCGATGTGTTCGCGCGGCGGTTTAAAATTGCTTGGGGCCTGTTCTTTGACGTTAGAAAAAACTACCGGTTTTCGCTCTGTTGCAACTATAGCGTTCACAGTGTTGCCCGATACCGGAAACCTGACGCCAATGACCTCATTGGTGTTTTCAAAGCCGCGACCGCTTACAATTTCCATGTAACCATGTTTGAGCAATTGCACCGAAGCGCTGTCGTACGGCACCACCCGTTCAAGTTGTTCCAGAATCCGGGTGAGCCGTTCCGGCAAACTCAGAGATTCTGTAATGGCTTGCCCCACGTAACGCAGGGTTTCTGCCTCTTGCCAGCGGGTTTCTGTTTCTTCCAGCAGTTGCGCTTTGGCAATGGCCAGGGCTACCTGTCCGGCGGCTTGTTCGGCGTTGGCAATTTCAGCGGGGGTAAATGTGTGCAGCGTTTTAAAACCAATGAGTACGGCCCCCAGTTTTTGCTCATTTACAATCAGCGGCAGGCCCAAAAGAGATTGGTCGGGAAATTTTTGGGCAACGGACAGGTTGATATAGGGTGAATTGAATACATCCTCGGCAACCAGCGGGTGGCCGGCGGCCAGCACCGAGGCGGTCATGGTGGTTTCGCCGGGCGGCGGCGCGTAGTTGCGGTAGGTGTGGCGTGCCGGCCCGTACGCTGCTGCCGGCAGCGTCATTTTTCGGTCTTCATCCCATAACCCCAGGTAGCAGGAATCGGCGTTAAACAACCGGCCCAGCATATTGGCAATGATTTGCAGCATAGTTTGCAAATTGGGGGTGTTGAGCGCAGCCCGGGTAATATCATTGAGCGAGGCCAGAAATTGCTCGCGCTGGCGCAGTTTTTCTTCGGCGCGTTTGCGGTCTGTAATATCTTTGGCGGTTGAAACAAAGTGGGTGATCTCACCATTTTTGTCACGGATGGGGGTAATGGTTTTCTCTTCAAAATACAGTTCGCCGTTGCGTTTTTTGTTGATGACAACCGACCGAAACGTGCGTCCGGCCAGAATGGTACCCCACAAATCCCGGTAAAAAGACGGCGTATGTATTCCCGATTTGAGCAGCCGCGGATTTTGCCCAATCACGTTGCCGGCGGTGTAGCCGGTGAGGGTCTCAAAGGCGGGGTTGACGTATTCAATATTGCCGTCTTTGTCTGTAATAACCACACTGTCTGCAATTTGCTCAACCACGCTTGAAAGTTTGCGCAGTGATTCTTCGGTCCGGGCGCGCTCGGTAATGTCCAGTGCAATTCCCACCACCTCTTGCGCCACGCCGTCATCGTCCAGCAGGGGAATCATTGAAACGTCAAAGATTAGCCCGCTGACATGCAGCGTGTTCCGGGTTGCGGTGCCACCCAGCGCGGTGCGGATAGCCTGCAACGTTTTGGGGTAATCTTTGTATACCTCAAACACCGATTGCCCAACCACCTGGCCCGGTTTCAAACCCAGCGCAGCCAACCCCAGGCCCTCGGAGAGTTTGAAGATGCCGTCTTGGTCCAGAACAAATATGACGGCCGGGGCATTGGTGACAAACGTGCGGAATTTTTGCTCGCTGGCGCGCAGAGTGGCTTCAATCCGTTCGCGCACAGAAATTTCCAGCCGGAGCAGGTGGTTGGTTTCTGTTAATTCGGCGGTGCGGGCCTCAACTTCGGCTTGCAGCCGGGCCCGGTAGCCTTTTAGTTTTTCGTTGGCTTCACGGCGGGCTTCCTCTACCCCCACGGCGGCGGCCAGTATTCCTAAAATGGTTTTATCCTGATTCCCCGGCTCCACATCATCCTGAAATACCGTGCAGAGCGAGCCAACGTATTCATTTTTGTGGCGCACGGCTTTGCCCACGTAGGTTTGCAAATTGTAGGCGCGCACGTTGGGGTCGGTGTTTGCGTATTCAGTTTGCGGCAGATGGCGTACCACAAAAACATTATCTTCTCGCCGGTTGATGACGTCGTAGCAAATGTGGCCGTCCGGGGTGTCAAGCGGGTTGTAATCTGGCGGGGTGTTCCACTGCCCGGTTGAGTAAAGCATGCCTGATTCCAGCCGGTTGTACAGGGCGCAGGTAGCCTCCAGCAGTTCGCCGGCCAGCGCGGTGAGTTTGTTGATGTTTTCTGTGGCATCGGGGCCAAAACTGAGAAAGCAGGCGTTGATTTTTTCCAGCCGTTCTCTGAGTTGGTGGCGGGCGGTCATATCGCGTGAAACCCCAAACAACACCGGCCGGTTGCCCCATTTGCCCCGGGTGACTCGTGTTTCAACCGGAATCTGGCGGCCATCGCGGGTGAACAGTGGCACGTGGTACATGTCCACATCGCCCCGAATTATGGCCTTCACTATAACCTGCGCTTCCTGGCGGCGTTCCGGGGGATGTATTTTCAGGATGGACTGGTTCACCAATTCATCCTGCAAATACCCCAACCGCCGCAACACGGTGGGGTTTGTTTGCAGAATGTTGCCCTGGTCATCAAGAATAAACAAAAAATCGTCCAGCGAATCAAACAGGGTTTGCAGATTCTGCTCGTTTTCGCGCAGCGTATTTTCTGCAGCGGTGCGCCTGATGGCCCCGCCAACCTGGGTCGCCACCGATTCCAGAATGTGCCGGGTGCCGGTGGAAAATTCTGTTACTGTATGCGAGGCCAAATTCATAGCAGCTATAATTTGCCCGTTGTGGAGGATAGGAAAAATAGCCAGCGCCCGCAGACCTTCTTTTTTCAGCGGTTCAGGGGCGGACTGGCTGATTTTTCTGTAATCGGTGTAGATGGGTTTGCCCGCAAAAACCAGTTTGGCCCGTGGGGAATCTGCGGGGTAGTAGCTGGTGTGCTGAATAAAATCGGCAGACAAACCTTTGTGGGCAGTGAGTGTGAGTTCGCCCGTGGCCGGATTAACCAGATACACGCCGCCGCAGTCAATGCCGTCAATTTGAAACGTGGTTTCAAGCAAATGGTTGAGCGCCTGCTGCAAGTTGCCGGTTGAACCGAGCACGGTACTCAAGCCGCGCTGAATACGCAGCAGCTCCTCTGCCTGCGCCCAATCGGCCCGATTTTGCTCCAGGTCTTGCACTTTTTGCCGTAAATATTCAATTTCGGCGGTCAGTTGTTTCTTTGTTTTTTTTGTGTCTATTGCCATTGTGATTCACATTACGCAGTGCGGAATTGGTACCAAATTGTACGGCAGGTGTTTCAAGCGGAGTTGGGCATTCAAGACGAAAAAAGTGAGCCAGAGTCTTGTGATTAACCATCCTTTGAGTCAATTATAAAGAAGTCAATTGTATCATCAAAACAGCGCGTTTGTTTCTGAGTGAATGTGGAAGATTTTGGGTACGTTGAAAAGGTTGAACTGAACGCAACACGCAGGCCACAGAAAACAGTACGGAATTTGTAAAGTTGATACCGTATGCAATTGAACCACGCTCTATTTTCTGTTGACCGCAATGAGCGGGATTCCCAGATTGCGCAGTTGGTTGAGCAAACCAAACAGCGCTGCCTGATCCGGAATGGGGCCGTTGAGGATGGTGTCGCCGTTGGGCAGGTGCGTCACCTCAATGTCGGTCCAGTGTTGCATTCTTCGGTGCTCCAGATGACCCTGCACCCTGATTTCATAAATATCGGCAGCGCCCGCTGCCGTTGAATTATGTGTGCTCATTTGCTCCTCCGTTGAAAACAGGAATCAGGAGCCGGGAGTCAGCAATCAAGGGGGGCGAATGGTGACTCTGCAACCCTGCAATTTGCAACCTGCCAGGTATCGCCGGGTTTCCTTGTGTGTTCTGTACCGCTTGCAACCTGCACACTCACCGGACTCCGGAACCATCGGTTTGTGTTCTGTAATCCATTGTATCAGCGCGGGGAGAGGCTGTCATTCGCCAAAAGGTGAAGCGAGCCAAGCAAACGGTTGATTTGTGGTTAGCGGAGCAGGTTTAATTCACGGGCTTTGGCTACCGCCTGGGTGCGGCTGTTAACGCCCAGTTTGCCAAAAATATTGCTAAGGTGTTTTTTGACCGTGCCAACGGTAACTACCAGTGCGGCGGCAGCCTCTTTGTTGGATTCTCCGGCGGCAATGAGCTGCAACACTTCCAGTTCGCGTTCTGTGAGCGGCTCAACCAACCCGCCGCCGGAATCGACAAACAGCGCCGTGGCTGCCGGGGGCGCTGTACCGGCGGCGGTAACGGGGGTGTCCGAGGGGAAGCGCCGGGCAGCCAGCGCCAGAATTTCGTCAATGAATTGGGGCGCCAGGTCTCGCACTGGGGGCAGCAGTTTGATGAGCGCCGGCCCTTCCTGCACAAACGCCTGTCGGTATTCACCCGGCTCGCCCAGTGTGATGGCCGTTTGCAGGTGGCTTTTAACTTGTTCAGGTTGTTGCAGCAAGGCGTAGGTACGGGCTTGCAGCAAGTGGTTAATCATCAAAATCAGGGTGCGCCCGCCGTTTTTGGCCGAGCGTTCAATTTTTGCCAGCACGTCACGGGCCGCGTCCGGCTGGTTTGTTGCCAGCAGGTAGCGAACATAGGCCTGCAACTCAAATTCACGGATGAGCGACATCGGCTCATTGCCGGGCAGCGAGACGCCGGCGGCCCACGCTTCTACCTGCGCCAGTTGGCCGGCCTTCAATTTGTAATCGGCTTCAAGTGCGGCGGTCACATTCACATACGAATCAAAATTGCCGCCCTTGACCATTTGCATCAATTCGCGGGTGGTTTCAATGGCGGCTTCCGGTTGGCCCAGGGCGTATTGCAAAGGGGCCAGCACCAGCTTGGCAGAGATGGCAAAGCCGGCCATGCCAAATTTATTAATCATATCCAGCCCAAGCTGCAAATGTTCGTGGGTTTGTTCCAGATTGCCGCTGTAAAATTCAACTTCGGCCAGAGTAACGTAACTCAACCCCATCAGCGGCCGCATACGGCCTTTGTCGTCGGTGCTTTCTTCAATGGACTGGTAGCACAGAATTTCGGCTTCCTGCCGCCGGCCCGTCCAGTTGAGTTGCTGGGCCAGGTTGGTCAGCGCGCCCACAATCATAAAATGGTCGTTGTGCCGGCGGCCAATACGAACCGTTTCTTGCAGGGTTTCAATGCAATCCCGGGTATCGCCCCGCAGATTTTGCGCTTCTCCCAGCACCAGCAACGCCATGCCGGTAAAAAAAGAGTCATCCGCATCTTTAAGCAACTCAATGGCCTGCCGGGCCAGCTCGCTGCCGGTGGTTTGGCGGCTGATGGACAGGCTGGCTTGCAGGGCAACCAGTTTACCTCTGGATTCGTCGGATGCATCGGCCGGCAGGCTGGCCTGCGCCGAACGAACGTAACTTTCTGCGGCTTCCACTTCGCCCTGAATCCAGCAGGACCAGCCGCGATAGGTTGCCAGTTGGCTGTGGGCGCGAATGTACGCGTCGGGCAGGGCGTTGAGCCAACTGGCAAGTGTGACCAGCGCACCTTTGCGCAGGGTAGAATCTGCGGTTTGCAGAATCAGTTCCGCGGCCCCGTCAATGTCATTTGCCGCCAGCGCGTGGTTAATGGCATCGCGTAGATACCCGTTGTCTGCAAACCAGCGCGAGGCGCGTTGGTGCAGGGTTTTTTGCTGCTCCGGCGGGAGTTCGGTTTGCAAAAATTCTGCAAACAGGTGATGGTAGCGGTACCATTTGCGCCGGTCATCCAGCGGAATCAAAAACAGGTTGACCTGTTCCAGATAGTTCAGAATCAGCCGGCTGCCCGGCAAATCAGTTACGGCATTGCACAGGGGGGCGCAAAATCGCTTGAGAATTGAGGTTTGCTGCAAAAACTGGCGGATATTTTGCGGCTGCTGGTTGATGACTTCTTCAACCAGATAATCAATGACGTAACGGTTGGTGCCGCTGAACGATTCGATGAAGTCGGCGGCGCTAACCTGGCTGCGCCCCTGCAGCGATAGCGCGGCCAGTTGCAGCCCGGCAATCCAGCCCTCGGTGCGGGAATCGAGTTTCTCAATATCCTGCTCGCTCAGTTGCAGGCCCATGGTATCGTTGAGAAAGGTGGCGGCTTCCTGGGCGGTAAAGCGCAGGTCATCCTGCCGGATTTCGATGGCGTTTCCCCGCGCCCGCAGGCGCGACAGGGGCAGCGGAGGGTCCTCGCGGGTAATCAGTACCAGGTGCATTTGCGGCGGCTGGCGTTCGATGATGAATTCAATGAATTGGTGAATGTAGGGCGTACTTATCAGGTGGTAATCGTCAAGCGCCAGCACAAATTTGTCGGGAACGGTAGCCAGGTTGTTGATGAGCGCGGTAGCCAGCGCTTCCGGGGGAGGAAGCTGCGGCACTTGCAGCAGGGTTTGGCCCAGATTGGGGTCAATGGTTTGCAGCCCGGCCACCAGATACGTGAGAAAACGCACCGGGTCGTTATCGCCTTCATCCAGCGAGAACCAGGCGGCTTTGGGTGCGGCGTCTCCCAAATCCTGTTTTTGCACGTGCAGCCAGCAATTAACCAGCGAGCTTTTGCCAAAGCCCGCCGCCGCCGAAATCAGCGTTAATTTGCAGCCGGTCTGCACGGCCCGGCTCAATTGGCGGGTGAGCCGGGGCCGGCGCACATAGTTTGCGCGCAGCGGCGGCGTGTACAGTTTGGTGGTGAGCAGCGGCCCGGTTTTGAGTGACTCGGTGTGGCGGCTGCCCGGGGCCGGTAGTTCGTTGGTTTTTTGGTGGTTGTTGGCTGCTGATTGGCGGGCGGCTTTGGCCAGTTCCAGCGCCATTTTGGTGGCCGATGAATAGCGGCGGTCGGGGTTTTCCTGCAGGGCGGTGGCGATGATGCTCTGCAGGCCTGGCGGCGCGTCTGCCGGCCAGCGAGCGGCCAGGTTGATGGGCTCAAAGTGAGCCTTCATGACCAGCAGGGGCGTTTGGCCCTGGAACAATTTTTGCCCGGTGAGCATTTCGTACAGAATGCAGCCCAGAGCGTAAATATCAGACTGACGAGTGGCCGGCCGGCCTTCCCACAGTTCCGGGGCAATGTAGTTGGGCGTGCCCACAATGCTGCCGCTGGCAGATACGCTCAGGTGGTGTTCGGTGGTGAGGCGGGCCAGCCCAAAATCGCTCAGTTGGGGGCCGCGTTCCGGGTCCAGCAGAATGTTGTGGGGTTTCAAATCGCGGTGCAGAATGTTGCGCCGGTGGGCGTAATTGAGCGCTTCGGCCACCGGAATGAAGGTTTTGATGGCCTCGGCCCAGGGCAGGGGTTGTTGAGACAGTACCGTTTCCAGATTGGGGCCGTTAACCAGCCGCATCACAATAAACAGTCGCTCTTTGGCGCTGTAAATATCGTAAATGGGGATAATGTGCGGCTCGTCAAGCTGGGCAACGGTTTGGGCTTCTTGCTGAAAGCGGCGCACCCAGCTTTCATCTTGCAACAAAAACGGCCGAAGTTCCTTGAGCGCCACCTGCCGGTGCAGGGTGGTATCCTGCCCCCGGTAGACCACGGCAAAGCCGCCCTGCCCTATTTTTTCCAGAATTTGGTACCTGCCAACTTGCTCAAGCATTGCGCCAATTGTCCTGTTCAGTGCGTTGTCATTATCGCATGAACTTGCGGCATCGCCAAAAACCGGAATGGTTGCCGGATGTCAGCAACCCTGGGGGCGGCGGCAAACCGGCCTTACAGCGACAGCACCTTTCTGCCGGAATCGTACATGGTAATTGGCCCGTCTTGTGAAACGGTGATGGCTAAACAATTGGCCTCGGCGCTCATTTTGGCGGCGCTGCTGTGCCGCGCGCCTTTGCCGGGGCCAATTTCGGCGTAGGTGGTGGCGTCGGGGCGCAGCAACACCATGCAGCCTCTGAATTGCCCGTTTAAATCAATAACGGTGGCGCCGTCTTGCTTGGCAAAGGTGATGAGTTCGCGGTCGGTCAGGTTTTTTATATCGGTGCTGGTAATGGCGGCAAAAGAGCTGATTTCTGACGCGTCGGAGTGTTTGAGAATCTCATCGGCGTGGCCAATCAGCCAGATGGCGCCCAGGTTTTCCTCTGACATTTGAAAGGCGCAGCGCAAAATTCGCTGTACCAGCGCCAGATTGTACTGTTTCTGTTGGGCCAGTTCGGCAATGATTTGGTCTACGTGGGATACCCTGTCCGGCGACCAGTCGCCGTTGGCGTAGCGCCCCACCAGTTGGCCGTTGGCAAAGACCCGTACCTGCCGCCCGCCGGCCGGCACAAAAAAGACAATTGCCTTGCACCGCTCAGAAATGGCGGCATGATGCCTGAATTGCGGCCCCAAAAAACTGGCCGGCTCATCAAGTGGGACTTCGAGTTTGTGTACGCCGCGCACGTAGCCGTACGGGTCTACCACGTAGCCCAGCACAATGCCGTCAACCATTTTTGCCAGCGTAACCAGCGTTTTGCGCATACGCCGAATGTGGTCATGTACCAGTAACTGCACCTGGCTTTTGGGCAGCACCCGGCCAATCCGTACCGGGTCGCCCACAATAATGGCGGTGGAAAGCGGTTTTTCTTCGTTTTCCATTTGGGCAATGCTGGCGGCGGTATCGCAAATGTTGACCATTGAGGGGGCATCAATTTTGCGGGCGCGGGCCAGGTCAAACAAAAATTCAATGCCGGCGTCGGCCATCCAGGCATCCAGAATACTCTCTTTTTCCAGCAGTTCGCGCAGGTGTTCCGGGTCAACGTGAACTTTGGTCACGGTCTTTTCTTCGATCTGTTTGGGGATGGGGTACATGGCCTCAATTTGAGCGGCGTACCGCTCGGCAACCACGTGGCGGCTGATTTTCATCGAGGGGGTCAGTTCGCCGGTGTCCTGGGTGAGGGGCTGGTCCAGCAGGTTGTACTCGCGGATTTGTTCCCAGCGGTCCAGGTTGCGGTTGATTTGCCCAATCACTTCATCCAGCAGCGCCTTGACGCGGGGATGCCCCGTGTTGGCTACGGCTTCGGTGTCGTCTTTAAAATGTTCGGCCAGCGCCGTCAGGTTGGGAACAATCATGGCCGAGACGTACGGTTTGCCTTCGCCAAAAATGGCAGCCTGCTGCACAAACGGGCAGGCCGTCAGTTCATTTTCAATAGCCATGGGCGCAATTTTGCGGCCGGTAGAGAGAACCATAATGTGCCGTTTGCGCCCTGTAATGTGCAAAAAACCGTCCTCGTCAAAATAGCCCACGTCTCCGCTGTACAGCCAGCCGTCTTCACTGAGTGCTTGTTTGGTTTTTTCCGGGTTTTGCCAGAAGCGGCGCATCACGGTTTGGCCGCGCACCAGAATCTCGCCGTCATCGGCAATGTTGATTTCAAAGCCCGGCCCCACTTTGCCGCACGATGTGGGCCGGCTGGCGCCCGGCCTGCTGACGGCGGGGAAGCCGCCCGATTCTGTCAGGCTGTACACGTTGAACATGGGCAGCCCCACGGCTTCAAAAAATTCCACCAACTCCTGCGGCAGTGATGCCCCCGCCGAATAGAGCCGCCGCATGCGCCCGCCAATGCGGCCCCTGAAATCGCTGAAAAAGGTCATGTCGGCGCGGGCAAATTCCTGCCGCAACTCCGGCGAGGCGTTGGGGCCGGCCATTCGGAATTCTTTGGCCTTGGCCACCGCCCATTTAAAGACTTCCTGGCTGGATTCGGGTTGGTTGGTAATCCAGTCCATATAACCTTCGTACAGGCGTTCCCAGGTGTAAGGAATGTCCAGCATAACCGTGGGGCTGATTTGCTGGATATCTCTGAAGACGGATTCGTAATCTTTGACCAGCCCGTTGGGAATGCCGGATAAAAAGTAGTGGATGGCCGCGGCCAGGCTGGGTGGGTTGCTCCAGGCCAGCAGGGTAAAGGCAACATCGTCATCTTCACAGGCAAACCACTCGGCCATGTTGCGCCCTGCGGCCAAACTTTGTTCGTGGTCAAAAATGGCGCCTACGTGCTGGCCGCTTTCGGTGGGGATGTAGTGAATCAGGGTCAGCGAGTGAGGCGAGACCTTGCGGGCATGTTTGAGAATGTGGTCGGTTTCCTCTGCGCCGGGGGCCGGGGACAGCATCACCAGTTGGGTGAAGGAGCCAACGGGGTCGGGCAGTGAGGTTTCGCCGTCGGTGATGGCTAAAACCTGGCTGAGGTTGCGCAGGTTTTTGTTGTTGGCGGCCATTTCGGCGGCAACCGATTCAATGTGCTCCGGTTCCTGCAAAATAACCAGCGAGGCATCACAGTTGTGCAGAATGGCGTTCAGGGTTTTGCAGGCCATGGTGGGCCGCAGCGGCACCACCACGCCGCCCGCCAGCAGGCAGCCTGTAAAGGCCACCATCCACTCCAGCGAGTTGTCGGCCACAATCGCCAGCCGTTCGCCGTTGGTGATGCCGTGATTGTAAAAATAGTGGGCGGCGCGCAATGCCAGCCGCTGAAATCGAACATAGGAGATGCTCTGGTAGTGCCGCCCCTGCCGAACCTGAAAACATGTGCGGCCGGTGTACGAATCCATCACTGCCAGCAGCGCTTCATTTAAATTGGTAGCCTGGCCCAACATTCCGCCCCCCCTCTTATCCGACGCGTCACAATTTTTTAGCCTGTCTGCAACCATTATAGAAAGTGGTACCGGAAAATACAAACAGAACCCCGGTTGGCCTGTTATTCTCCGGCCTACCGCCGATGACACAGATTTGCATTGATGTGGTATAATTCCCGTTCACGGCGTTGCGGGGGTATTTGGAATGAATTCCAAAATTATGTTAATTGGATTGGGCGACCTGGGCAGCGTGACGCTGGAGCTGCTGGCCCGCCAGCCCAACGTGGAGCAGATTGTGGTGGGCAGCCGCAGCGCCGCCCGCGCGCAGGCTCGCTGCAACCTGGCCCGGCTGGGCGCAATGGCGCAGGGCTGCGCGCCCAACATCCGCTTTGTGCCGCTGGATTTGACAGACCCGCAGGCCGCCGCCGCAACCATTGCCCGCGAGCAGCCCGACCTGATTTACAGTACCGCCACCCTGCAAACGTGGTGGCTGCCCGATAAACTCCCGCCGCCGCAGGCGCAGCGCATTTACGCCGCCGGTTTTGGCGTGTGGCTGCCGGTGCATTTGGCGCTCACGCTCAAGTTGATGCAGGCCGTGCGGCTGGCAGATTTTTCCGGCCCGGTGCTGACCGCGCCCTTTCCCGATGTGGTTAACCCCATTTTGAACAACCTGGGGCTGGCGCCCACCTGCGGCGTGGGCAACGTGGATGAAATTGTGCCCAAAGTTCGCCGGCTGGCGGCGCAGGCGCTGGACGCAGATGCAGACGAACTGCGTGTGTGGCTGGTGGCCCACCACGCCTTTCAGCCGTTTGCCTTTGGCCAAAAACAGGGCCAGCCGCCGCCTCACTTTCTGCGGGTGGAATGGCGCGGGCGCGATGTTACCCCGCAACTTGCGGCGCAGAATGTGCTGTTTGCCCCGTACCCGCTTACCGGCGGCCCGGCCACCCATTTTCTCACGGCCGGCTCCACGGTGCGGGTGATTTTGGCACTGCTGGCTGACGCCGAAACATTTCTGCACGCTCCGGC
>RFJF01000200.1 GCA_003695455.1 Chloroflexota bacterium | reverse complement strand
GGGCAGCAGCCAACAGCAGCGCCATCCCCACTGCCAGCAGCGCCAGCGCGACGGACCGGAGCATCGGTTGCAGCGGGGATGGCCGCATGTCGTTAGTTTTTTCGCGTAGCGAAGAGTGAAGAGTGAATTTGTGAGCCGGCAGGCTTCTAAACAGAATGTAGGGAAAAATGAGGAGCAGGCTGTAAAACCACAGTTGGGCATGCCCGGCCAAAAATTGGGCCGCCACTGCCAGCGCCAGCCACACGGTATTTTTTACCGTGCGCGCAGTTGCCAGCCGGTCCGCCAGCAGCAACAGCAGGGGCAGCCACGCCGCCGCAGCCACCATCGGCGGAAACTGGCTGCGGCCTACCAGATAGCCGCTGAGCATGTAGCTCAGCCCGGCCACGGTGGCGGCAAACGGGGCCAACCCCAGCCGGCGGGCGTACGCGGCCATCAGCAACCCGGCCAAAATCAGGTGCAGTACAACATGCGCGGTCAGAGCGTGTTCTGTTGGCAGCCCCAGCAACATCAAGTTGGGCGGGTAAAACACGGCGCTTTGCAGGTTTGCCAGCAGGGGAGTTCCGTTGCCCAGCAGGTTGTTCCACAACGGCCAGCGACCGGCCAGCAGGTTGACTCTGACCAACTGCCGCCACGGCCAAAACTGGAGCAGCAGCGTTCCCCAGTACAGCACTTGGCCGTACACCAGCCACCGCCAAAACAGCAGCAGCGGCGTCAGAATGATGACGGCGGGAAAAAGCCGATTTGCATATTGGGCGGGTCCACTGTTAGACATAATTCAACAATACCACATTTTCAGGTTACATAAAAGTTGGGCAGGTATTTGAACCCAACCTTCATCCAAATTGACAATCCTGCCTGGCAGCATAGAATATGCCGTATGCCTGTATTTGAACGTTTGAGCGTGGTGGTCAGCATCACCCTGATTGGGCTGGCCTTATATTTTGTTCTGGATTTCCCGGCGCAGGTGGCTGAAGTATCGCTGCTGGGGTCTCCGCTGCAACTGGAATCGCCGCAGCAGTGGTTGATGATGGTTTTGCTGGGTGGATTGGCCCTGGCCGGTACCGATGCTATTATTCGGGCGCAACCGGCGTTGCGGGGCCGCAACGTTGCTTATGTAGCAACATTCTGGCCTTTGCCCACGCTGCTGGTACTGCTGGCAACCCAAACGTTGGGGCTGGCGGTATCGCCGGTTATCTGGGCAGCCAGTCTGGTTGGCGCCGGAATTTTGCTGTGGGGGACCATTTCGGCAGAAACCCACCTGATACCATCGCCCGGCCACGGCCCGTTGTGGGCCAGAGTGTGGCAGCAATTTGTTGGGTACGCCATTGTGCTCACGTTTGCCATTATTATTTACCACACCCGCGTGCGCAGTGCGGTGAGCGCCACATCAATGATACTGGTGGGCGGCGGGGCATCGCTGGCGTTGTTGCGCCAGCCCCCGGATTCGGTTTTCAGAACGTGGCTGTTTGCGCTGGTTATCGGCCTGAGTTTAGGGCAAATAACGTGGGCGCTCAACTACTGGCGAACCGGCGCGTTGAACGCCGGGCTGCTGCTCTTTTTTGCGTTTTATGTGCTGGTTGGGCTGGCTTACCAGCACCTTCAAAATACGCTCTCACGGCGCGCGCTGTGGGAATACGGCGCCATTTCTGCAGCGGCAGCGGTGGTTATTTTCCTGCTTTGAACCTGACGGCCTGTTTTTGCAGCGCAATTGACAACAGTTCCCCTTCAAGCTACACTTGACAAATGAGCGAGTCAGCAATTGGTTGAGCCTGAATGTAACCAACTGAACTCCTGACTCCCGATTTCTGATACCTGACAGTTGACAAATGATTAAGACTGTAGATTTAACCAAAGTATTTGGCGATTTTGTGGCCGCGGAGAATATCTGCGTGAATGTGCTGCAGGGCGAGGTGCTGGCTTTTTTGGGGCCAAACGGCGCCGGCAAAACCACCACGGTACGGATGCTCGGCTCAATTTTAAAGCCCACACGTGGCTACGCCCGCATTGCCGGATACGATACGGTCAAGAACTCCCGTGAAGTTCGGCAAATCATCGGCCTGCTCACCGAATTTCCGGGTCTGTACCAAAGGATGACCGGCATTGATTACCTGCGTTTTTTTGGTGAACTGCAAAATATGCCGCGCCAACTGCTCCGTGACCGCAGCGAACAACTTCTCAAACGGTTTGAGTTGTGGGATGCTCACAACAAACCCATTGGCACGTACTCAAAAGGCATGAAACAAAAGTTGACGCTGGTTCGGGCCATGCTGCATGACCCACTGGTGCTTTTTCTGGATGAACCCACCTCGGCCATGGACCCACATAGCGCCAAACTGGTGCGAGACTCAATTGCAGACCTGCGCCGTGACAAACGCACCATTGTGTTGTGTACCCACAATCTGGCCGAGGCCGAACAACTGGCCGACCGCATTGCTATTATCAGCCGGGGCAAAATTATTGCCCAGGGTACCCCCCGCGAGCTGAAACAGCGCCTGCTGGGTAACCCGGTCATGGAAATCCGGCTGGCAGAACCGGCCAACGGACTGGTCAATTACCTGGCCGGTCAGGCCACCGTGCTGGAGGCCGGCAAAGATTGGGTGCGATACTCGGTGGCAGACCCGGCCCAATTCAATCCGGCCCTGCTGGCCGAACTGGGCCGCCGCCAGGTTTCGGTGGTCACCCTCAGCGAGGTGTCACGCAGTCTGGAAGAAGTGTACCTGCGCATTGTAGAAAGCGACCCGGTTGGCAACCCCAACCCTGCCGGCTCCGGCCAGGAGACAGCGTAATGGATGTAGATTTGCAATCGCTGTCGCGCCGCCGGCGCGGAATGTTGGCCTCAGCCCTGGTGGTGACCCGCCGCGAAATGCGAGACAGCCTGCGCGACTGGCGGATTCTGACCCCCATTATCATCCTCACGCTCATTTTTCCGTTCATCATGGATTTTACCTCGCGCTGGGCCACAAACTGGGTGTCAAGATTTGCCGACCCCATTTTGATGGAACGGCTCAACCCGTTTCTGTTGATGATAGTGGGCTTTTTCCCCATTTCCTTTTCACTGATTATTGCCCTGGAATCATTTGTGGGTGAAAAAGAACGCAACAGCATTGAACCGATTCTCTCCATGCCACTGAGCGATCTGGAACTGTACCTGGGCAAAATGCTGTCATCGTTGTTGCTGCCGCTGCTGGCGGCATTTTTGGGCATTACCACCTTTTTGGTCATGCGCCTGCTCACATCGCCGCCGTGGGTACCGCCGCTGGAACTGACGGTGCTGATGTTTTTGCTGACGGCTGTTGAGGCGCTGGTGATGGTTTCCGGGGCGGTGGTAATTAGCAGCCAGACCACCAGCGTGCGGGCAGCCAACTTGCTGGCAAGTTTCATCATCATCCCTATGGCGCTCTTGATTCAGGCCGAAAGCGTGATTATGTTTTACGCCGATTTCCGGGCCTTGTGGTGGATTGTGGCGGGTTTGCTGGTGGTCACGTTGATTTTAATCCGCATGGGGATACATATCTTCAACCGCGAAGAAATTCTCTCCAAACAAATGGATGAGTTGAATCTGAAACACACCTGGCGTGATTTTAAAGGGTACTTTCTGCGCCCGCCGGAGCTTGCCGCAGAACGCAGCAACCGCGACGCCGCCCGGTTCAACATCATCCGCTTTTACCGCCACGATATCCCCTGGTTGCTCAGGGACCAACTGCCTGCCTTTGGCGCGGTGCTGGCAGTCATTGTAGCCGCCGGGGCGCTGGGTTGGATATTTGCCCGCCAGTTTCCGGTGCCGGCCGGTGCCTTTCCGCTGGACAACCTCACCGCCAGTACATTTGAACACGCCCAGCAGGTGCCGTTTTTGCCGTCAATCTCTACCCGCTCCATTTTTATTAACAATGCCCGCGTGGTAGTTTTGGGCGGGCTGGTGAGCGTTTTCTCATTTGGCGCGCTTACCCTGTTTTTGACCCTGATTAACATGAGCCTGGTCAGTTTTATCATTGCCGAAGTGATTCAACTGGGCCTGAATCCGTGGCTGTTTTTTTCCACCTTCATTTTGCCGCACGGCATTCTTGAAATTCCGGCGCTGATTATTGGCATGGCTTTTGCCGTGCGCATGGGCGCCACCCTGGTTTCGCCGCCAAAAGAATTCAAGGT
>RFJF01000199.1 GCA_003695455.1 Chloroflexota bacterium | reverse complement strand
GAAAAAACACTCCACAATTTCTCCACATTTTTATGATAAAATTCAGAAATCCCGGGGCAGGCGTTGTGACAACCGGACCCGGCACAAAATTGTTTTTTGAGGCGCTTTCATTTTAACTCCAGTGAAACCAGGAATCAGGAGCCGGGAAGTCAGAGGGCAGGAATATGCGCTTGACGAATGGTGAACGGTGAATGGCGAATGACCAATGACGAATGGATGTCCACAAGAACGGCCGGCCGCCCTCTGTAACACGGCGAGAAGGCCGTTATTATCCTTTCGCCTTTATCCTTATTTTGAGCACGGAGGCAAACAATGATTCCCAAATTAACATTTGGCCGAACCGGCCACCTCAGCAGCCGCACCATTTTTGGCGGTTTTGCAGTGGGTATGCTGCCCCAGCCAGAGGCGGACCGCGTGCTGGATATTCTGCTGGAGTACGGCGTGAACCACATTGACACCGCGCCCAGCTACGCCGAGGCCGAACAGCGCATTGGCCCGTGGATGGACCGGTACCGCAGCGAGTTTTTTCTGGCCACCAAGGTTGACAAACGCACCTACGCCGAAGCCCGCGACCAACTTCACCAATCGCTGGAACGGCTGCACACCGACTACGTGGATTTGATTCAGCTGCACTTTTTGGTAGACCGGCAAGAGTGGGAAACGGCCATGGGACCGGATGGCGCGCTCAAGGCGCTGGTTGAGGCCCGCGAGCAGGGGCTGGTCAAATACATCGGTGTAACCGGCCACGAGGTGGCCGTGGCCGAACGCCACCTGCAAAGCCTGGAACGGTTCGATTTTGACTCGGTGCTGCTGCCGTACAACTTCCCGATGATGCAGAATCCGGTGTACGATGAAAATTTCCGCCGCCTGCTGGATGTGTGCCGCGAGCGCAACGTGGCTGTGCAAACCATCAAATCGCTGGCCTGCGGCGCGTGGGGCAACCGCAAACAAACCTTCACCACCTGGTACCGGGCGTTGGATGATCAGGCCGATATTGACCGCGCTGTGCATTGGGTGCTGGGCAACCCCGAGGTCTTTTTGAACACCTCCGGCGACGCAACCCTGCTGCCCAAAATTCTCGATGCCGCCAGCCGCTTTGTTACCCGTCCCACCGAAGCCGAAATGCAGGCGATGGTGGTGCAAAATAACATGGAGCCGCTGTTCACGTAATCCGGGTTGCCACGGAGTTTGTGGAGTTTGTGGAATTAGGTGGACTATTTTTTGTTCATTGTTCATTGACAATTGGTCATTGAAATATGCCCAGAATATTAGTAGTAGACGATGACAAAAAAATAGTGCGGCTGGTGCAGGCGTACCTGGAACAATCAGGCTTCAGCGTGCTGACCGCCCACGACGGCGAAACCGCCCTGCACACCATCCGCCGCGAACGGCCCGATTTGGTGGTGCTGGATTTGATGCTGCCGGACCGCGACGGCTGGGACATTACCCGCATTATCCGCAGCGATACGGCGCTGGCCGCCACGCCCATTGTGATGCTCACCGCCCGCGTGGAAGACACCGACAAAATTGTGGGCTTTGAGCTGGGCGCAGACGACTACATCCCCAAACCGTTCAACCCCCGCGAGGTGGTGGCCCGCGTCAAAGCTGTGCTGCGCCGCACCAGTGCCGGCCCCACCCAGCCGCACATCATCGAGCTGGGGCAGGCCCGGCTCAATCTGGACCGGCACGAACTCACCCGCAACGGCCACCCCGTGGAACTGACCCCCACCGAATTTGACCTGCTCAAACTGCTCTTCCAAAATCCCGGTCACGCCTTCACCCGGCTGGAATTGATTGAAAAAGGGCTGGGCTACAGCTACGAAGGCATGGAGCGCACGGTAGACACGCACATCAAAAATCTGCGCAAAAAAATTGGCGCGGAGGCCGACGACCCGGCCTACATTGAAACCGTGTACGGCGTAGGCTACCGCCTGCGAGGCGCGCCGTGAACCGGCTTTGGGTGCGCCTCTCGCTGGCGTTTGGGCTGGTCACGCTGACCGCCGTAATTATTGCCGCCCTGCTGGCAAACTTTCAGGTCAGCACCGATTTCCGGCGCTACATCATGCACAACCAGATGATGGAATCGACCTTGCTGCCGCCGCTGGCCGATTACTACGCGCAAAACGGCAGTTGGGCCGGCGTCGAGTCGGTGCTGGATAGCGTGCGCGGCCCCGGCATGGGCATGGGGCGCGGCAGCGGCAACGGGCAGGGCCAGCGGCAGGGCGCTCCCCAACTGGTGCTGGCCGATTCTGACTACCGCGTGGTATTTGCCGAAAACGGCGCGGCCAATTTGGGCAGCCGGCTGGCCCGCAACGATTTGCAGAACGCGCTGCCCATTCAGGTAAACAACCGGGTTGCGGGCTACCTGCTTTCCACCGCGCCGGGCGCAGCCAACAGCGCCCTCTCGGAATCGGCGCAGGCGTTTCTGGAACAGGTCAACCGCTCGCTGTTGCAGGCCGGTTTGATTGCCGGAATTTTGGGCATGGTGCTGGGCGTGTTCATTGCCCGCGGGCTGGCTGCGCCGCTGGGCCGACTGGCAACCGCCGCCCGCCGCATCGCCCGCGGGCAGTTGAGCCAGCGCGTGCCGGAGAAGGGCGCAGATGAGGTGGCCGACCTGGCCCGCGCCTTCAACGAAATGGCCCAACATCTGGAACAGGCCGAGCAGTTGCGCCGCAACCTGGTGGCCGACGTGGCCCACGAACTCCGCACCCCGCTCAGTGTGGTGCAGGGCAACCTGCGCGCCATTCTGGATGATGTTTACCCGCTGGACAAAGAGGAAATCGCCTCGATTTACGATGAAACCATTGTGCTGAACCGGCTCATCAGCGACCTGCGCGAGCTGGCGCAGGCCGAAGCCGGACAGTTACAACTGAACCTGTCCCCCACCGAACTGCCCCCCCTGCTGGAAAGCACCGCCGACCTGTTCCGCGAACTGGCCCGCGAAAAAGATATCCGCGTTGAAACCCGCCTGGCCCCTGCCCTGCCGCCGGTACAGGCCGACGCCGACCGTCTGCGGCAGGTGCTGCACAATTTTCTTTCCAATGCCCTGCGCCATACCCCCGCCGGAGGAAAAATCACGCTGGCTGCCCGCCCCCAAAACGGCGGCCTCCGCGTTTCCGTCACCGACACCGGCAGCGGCATTCCCGCCGCCGACCTGCCCCACGTGTTTGACCGCTTCTGGCGCGCCGACAAATCCCGCACCCGCGAACAAGGCGGCTCCGGGCTGGGGCTGGCTATCGCCCGCCAAATCATCCAGACTCACGGCGGGCAGGTTGGCGCAGACAGCACGCCGGGCGCGGGCAGCGAATTCTGGTTCACCCTGCCCCTCTCTCCGGATTTGGCATCCACCCCATTCGATGTATAATCATTTTTTGCAAAAATTACTGTAAAAAATAATGCATCGGATATGAAACAACAATACCGCTACATTGACCGCGCCAAAAAAATAATTGAGCACGAAGAAGGTGTGGTTCTGAAAAACTGGGGCGGCAAACTGCCCGTGGCGCTGGTGTGGCCCAACACCTACCGGGTGGGTATGAGCAGCCTGGCCCTGCACATCCTGTACCGGCTCTTTAACGACGAGCCGGATGTGGTCTGCGAGCGCGTTTTTTTTGGCGACCAGCAAGCTCCCCGCCGCGACGAACCCATCATTTCACTGGAATCACAGCGCCCGCTGGATGAATTTGGCGCGGTTGCCTTCACCATCTCTTATGAGATGGACTATTTTAACGTGGTGCAAATGCTGCGCCGCGCCGGATTTCCCATTTTTGCGGCAGAACGCGACGAAAACTGGCCGCTGCTGATTGCCGGCGGCCCGGCAGTGTACACCAATCCGGAGCCAATGGCTGAAATTTTTGACGCCTTTGCCATTGGCGAAGGTGAAGCGATTGTGCCGCCGCTGGTGGATGTGTTGTGGGATGTATCGCACGCGCCCCGCGCCGAGGCGCTGGACCGGCTGGCCCAACTGGACGGTTTGTACGTGCCGGCGCGGCACACCGGCGGGCCGCCCATTCCCCGCGTCTGGGTCAAAGACATCGAAAGCCTGCCCACCGTTACCCAGATTTACAGCGACCGCACCGAATTTGGCGACCGGACGCTGGTTGAAATTGCCCGCGGTTGCGGGCGCGGCTGCCGCTTTTGCATGGCCGGCTACGTCTACCGCCCCATGCGAGAAATGCACCTGGACACGGTGCTGGCGGCGGCCCGCCACGGCCTGCGCCACCGAGACCGGGTGGGGCTGGTCAGCGCCGCCGTCAGCGACCACAGTTGGATTGACCAGATTGCCGTAGAACTACGCAAGCTGGGGGCGCGGCTCACGGCCTCGTCTATGCGGGTAGACCCCATCAGCGAGCCGTTGATTCGTGGGCTGGCTGAAAGCGGCAACCAGACGCTGACCATCGCCCCGGAAGCCGGCAGCGCCCGCATGCGCAAGGTCATCAACAAACCCCAGTCTGATGACCAGATTTTGCACGCGGTGGAACTGGCCGCTAAATACAATTTTCCACAGTTGAAAATGTATTTTATGGTGGGCCAGCCCACAGAAACTGAAGCCGATGTGGAAGCCATTGCTGAAATGGCGTTGGCCGCCCGCCGGATTTTTCCGCGCAACGTGGCAATCAACGCCACGCCCTACGTGCCAAAACCGCACACCGCCTTCCAGTGGTCGCCAATGCTGCCGGTGGAATCAATTGAAGCGCGGGTAAAATATTTGCAGGAACGGCTCAACCCCAACGGCGTCACCGTGCGCAGCGACAGCCCGGCATGGTCGGCGGTGGAGGGAGCTCTGGCACGCGGAGACCGGCGGCTGGGCCGGGTGCTGGCCCGGATGCGAAAAACCAACCTGCGCGAGTGGGAACGCGCCCTGCGCGCCGAGGGGCTGAGTCAGGCTGAATTTCTGCGGGAACGCTCGCCGGATGACCCCCTGCCGTGGGACAGCGTGACCACCGGCGTAACCAAATCATTTTTCAGTTGGGATCTGCGCCGCGCCATCCGCAATGATTTGACCAAAGCCTGCCCCCCGGCGGGTTGTCTCAAATGCCACGCCTGCGATTCCGAGTGGGCCTTCAGGCCTAACTATCAGGATGCGCTCGGCCCCAACCTGGGCGCGTACGGCGACAATTTTATTCCGCTGGCGTAACGCAACAAAAAACCCCGGAGAAATCTCCGGGGTTCTAATTTTTGTTCGGGATGGGTGGATGTCAGACCAGTTTGGTCAAATCCTCGGCGGCGCGTTTCATATCCAGGAAGATGAGGCCCAGTTTGGCGTCGCCGCGAGCCAACGCGGTCAGCACCGCTTCTTCGCCAATCGACATCAAAATGACGTAGCCGTTATCACCGCGAATGTAAACCTGATCCAGCACGCCGCGCCCCAGTTCGCTGGCAATCCGCTCACCCAGCGACAGCATTGCCGCCGACATAGCCGACACACGGTCCTCTTCCACGTCCGCCGGCAATGACGAAGCCATAATCAGGCCGTCAACACTCACCACCGCCGAGGCTTCAATATCCGCCGTACCGGCCTGAAGGTCTCGCAGGCGGGCAATCATTTGTTCAGTTCTAGAAGCCATAGTTTTCAATGCTCCTTTCAGTTGACAGGGTTTCTCCCCCGGAATGTTGTGCAGGTTGTGCCCGCTCCAGATTTTGTGGCGCTGGTGGGGCAAAGGTGCAAAAAAACAGAATAATTACTTGACTTAATCCTTAAAACTGAACTCATAATAGCATAAGAAAAAAACTATGTCAATGTGACCCAAACGCGCAACGGTGCTTTTTTTTGGCAAACAAAAAACACTAAAAACCGTGCATTTGGTGCGATTTTGGTGTTTTTTTGGCCTCACAGCAAGGGCGTCCCTAATATTACTGCCATAGTCAAAAATGATGGCGGTATTTCCCTATCACGCACGGCGGGCTTCCCACGCAAAGAAGGCTTCTAGTGTTTGGCGGAACAGCGGCGCGGCCACTTTTGAGCCTTCGCCGGCCTCTTCAAGAATCACAGAGATGGCAACGCGCGGTTCGTCGGCGGGGGCGTAGCCGGCAAACCAGGCGTGCGGCTCTTTGCGGCCGGATTCGGCGGTACCGGTTTTGCCGGCCACGGTGTAGGTTGCGCCCTCAAAGGCTTTGCGGGCCGTGCCGCGCGCGCCGCTGGTGATAGCGTTGAGACTCCCTTTAATCAGGGCGATGCTTTCTGCCGTGAGGGGCAGGTTGCCGGCGGTTTCCGGCTGAATAACAGTTTCTGTGCCGTCAACAGCCACAATTTTGTCAATAACGCGGGGGCGCACCAGCGTACCACCGTTGCCCACAGCGGCCAGCATCCGCACAATCTGCAGTGGCGTTGCCAGCACAAACCCCTGCCCAATCGCCGAGTTGACCGCATCCCCGTCAAACAGCGGCTCGTTGAAGGTTGCCCGCTTCCACTCATCGTCCGGAACTACGCCGGCGCTTTCTTCGTGCAGACCAAAAATGTCGGTCAATTGCCCCAACCCGAACGCGCGCGCCCACTGCGGCAGCAGCGCCGGGTCTTTTCGATGCAGGGCCAGACCCACCTCGTAAAAAACAATGTTGCAGCTTTGGGTCAGGCCGTCAATCAGCGAAATCCGGCCGTGGCCGCTTTTCAGCCAGCAGGTTTTGGGGAATTGCGGCCCCAGCCCGTTCCACACGCCGGGGCAGAAAAATTCGGTGTTGGGGTCCAGTTTCAGGCTTTCCAGCGCTCCGGACAGGCTGATAATTTTAAACACCGACCCCGGCGGGTACGTGCCCTGCGCGGCCCGGTTCAGCAGGGGGCGGTTAGGGTCCTCGGCGTAACGGTGCAACCAGGCGTTTACATCAAAACCGGCGGTAAACACCGCCGGCTGAAAGCGGGGGTACGTTG
>RFJF01000198.1 GCA_003695455.1 Chloroflexota bacterium | reverse complement strand
GTGTAGGTGAGCACGCTGCCTACCGCCACCGGGCTGCTGCTGGCAACTTTGCTGATGGACCAAACCGGCCGGCTGTTGATGGTGGTGGTGAGCCGGTAGCTGTCGGTGATGGGACCGGTTGCCCAAATATCCACCTGATTCATCATTTGCGCACCGTTGACCACCGGCTGGGTCACGGTTACGGTGACGGTGATGGCCTGCACGCCATCCAGCGGCGAAAGGCTGGCCGGCAGGTTGCTCTGCCACACCAACTGGCCGCCGGTGGTGCTGTCCGGGGCGGGGCCGCTGGTGCTGTTGTAGGTGACACTGGCGGGCAGGGTATCGGTGATGCGCAGGCCGGTAGCCACGGCTGTGCCGGTGTTGGTAAAGTGGATGGTGTAGGTGAGCGTTTGCCCGGCCTGTGCCGGGTTGGGCGCGGCCTGCTTGCTGATTTGCAACCGGGGCGCGCTGGTGACGGTGCTGGCTGCCGTGTCTGACACGGTTGGCGAGCCAACCAGGTTGCCGACTTCGGCGGTGTTGGTGAAGACCAGCCCGTTGGTCAGCGGCGATGTGACGGTGACGGTAATCAGAATGGTATCGCTGGCGTTGGGACCCAGATTGCGCGTCCACCGGTTGTTGCCGCTGTCTGGCGCGGGCGAAGCGCCGGCAAACGTGACCTCGGCGGGGTAGGTTTCTGTGACCAGCGCGGTGCGGTTGAACGCGGTTTCGTTGGTGATTTTCAGGGTGTAGGTCAGCGTGGTACCCGGCGTAACCGGGTTGTGCCCGGCAATTTTATCCACAGAAAAGACCTGCGGCACCACGGTTACGGTAGCCACCGGCCCGCTGCTGATGTCAACACCGCCCACGGTAGCGGTGACCACGTTGGCAAAATCGCCGCCGGTTGAGCCGGTGGTGGCGGGCAGGGTAAAGGTGAGCACCTGCGGCTGGCCGGTAAAATCAACCCCGGTGATGGTGGCCGTCCACGTGGCGCTGATTGGGCTGAAGCCGGAGGGCAGGGTATCGGTGATGGGGATGTTGGCGGCGGTGGCGTTGCCGCTGTTGGTGATGATGATGGTGTAGGTGATGGGTTTGTTGGCCAGCGTGCTGGACGGCTGCACGGTTTTGGTGATAGAAATGCGCGGGCTGCTGGTCACGGTGGTGGTCACCGGCGGGCCGGAAATCGGCGCGGCCAGGTTGGCGGCGGTCAGGCCGTAGGTGTTGGTCAGCACCGTGCCGTTATCCAGCGGCGATTGCGCCCGCACGGTCAGCGTGAGCGCCACCGACTGCCCGGCGTTCAGATTGGCCGGGCTGGTGATGGTCCACGTCACGGTTCCGCTGCTACCCACTGGCGGGGCGTTGATGGTGGCCGCGCCGCTGCTCACGCCGGCGCCGGCAAATACGCTGTTGGCCGGCAGGGCATCCGTCACCACAATGTTGCGCCCAAAATCGGTGGCGCTGCTCTGGTTGGTCACGGTGATGACGTAGCTCAGGTAATCGCCGGCGTTGACGGTGGCGGCAGACGCCACTTTGGTAATGGTCAGCGCTGGCTGGCTGCTGACCGTGGCCGAGGCCACATTAACCCCCACAGCCGGGGTAAACACGCTGCTGCTGCTGGCGCGGTAGTCGGCATTTTGAATGACCGTACCGTTGGTAATGACGGAATCGGTGCGCACCACCAGCGTGAGCGGCACGGTTTGCCCCACATTCAGTTGCGAAATACCCCACGTAATCACGCTGCCGGCGGTCACAGTGGTCACAGTGGCGGGCGGGTTTGAACTGATGTAGCGGGTGTGCGCCGGAATCGTATCGGTAACCACCACGTTGGTGGCCTGAAAATCACCTACGTTAGAGACAACCAGCGTGTAGGTGAGCAGGTTGCCGGGGATGACGGTCGTCGGCGTGACCGATTTGCGGAGCGGGCCAAATTCAGGGGCGCGCACCAGCGTGGTAATGGTGGGGCTGCCGTTGACCACCGTGGCGTTTGACGCCACCACGGTGTAGGTAATATTTTTGATGACGGTTCCGTTGGGCAACGGTGAATCCAGCGTGACATCCAGCGAAAGCGTGTCTGAATTACCCGCCGGCAGTGAGTAACTGCCGCCCACGGAATCGCTGGTGAACCAGAGAGCGAATCCGCCGGGGTCATTGCCGGCAAACCAGCCCACCGGGCCGGAGGGAATCCAACTACCGGTGTTGGCCGGGTGGTAATCCTTCACGTTGACTTCTGTGGCCGGCACCGAACCAGTGTTGCTGATGGTCAGTTGGTACGTTATTTTATCTCCGGGGTTGGCCTGTGCGGGGCCGGATTTGGTGATTTGCAGGGTGGTGGTGGCGGCTTTGGCATAAGAGAGTAACTCGACGGCAAACGGGAAGCGGGCCGTCAGAGATTCTGCAGCAGCGTTTTTTGCCGGCGGCCCGGTTACCGATGCCTGAATGACACTGTTGCTTGAGTGGTGCAGCGGGAGAAAGTAAATGGTGAGCGCCAGCAGCAACGCGGCCCCCAGCGTTCGGCAACCGCTGCGCCAGTGCAATTTGTTGTTAGTTCTTGATGCGTTCATCACTGCACCTTTCTGTGTCTGGTATCAGTAGTAAAAACAGACGTCAATCTTGTCATTGACCGGATGGTACAAAAGTCCCTGTTTAACCCCATTTATAGGCTTCGGCAGGAATGCAGCAATGTTTAATGCTTTTAAGATTTGTTTACGGAGAATTTATGGAAAACTACAGGGGTTGTGACAGCCGATAAATTGTCCATCCTGTAAATTTACTGACCGTTTAAAATGTTCAGGTAGCGTTCGGCTTCCTGCCGGGCTCTGGAGTCTGTACTGGCGTCAAAAGTCAGGTAGGCATCAAAAGCCTGTATGGCTTCCTGGCGTTGATTTAACGCCATGTGGGCCACGCCCAGGCTAAAGTAAGGCTCGGCCAAATCCGGCGAGATTTCCCGGGCCTTCTCAAGTTGGGCAATAGATTTTTGCAGAAGTTGGGTATCGGGCGAGGCGCTGTTTGCCAGCGCCTGCTGAAGGTAGAGCGCACCCAGGTTGTACGCCACATCGCCATCTTCGGGATTGATTTCCAGCGCTTTTTTGTACTGCGTGGCGGCAAGGTCAAACTTTTGTAACTGGTAGTACACCACCCCCAGGTTGGCGTACGCCGCCTGATAATTGGGGTCCAGTTCAATGGCGGCCTGGTAGGCGGTTACGGCGTCATCAAAGCGGCCAGATTCGTAGTAGGAGTTGCCCAGTTCAAACTGGGCCTGGGCCGAGTTTGGATTGGCCTGGGCCGTGGCTTGCGGCGCAGACAACTCGGCCGGCTCGTTGGCGGCGGGAGCAGTTTGGGGGGCCGGCTGGCTTTGCCCGGTGAAGAACGGAAAGGCCAGCACGGCAATGACCACCAGCGCTACCAGCCCGATGATGACAAAGTGCCAGCGCAATCCCTGCGGCGTATCCGGCGCATCCTGTGCCAAATCATCCACGTTTGGCTGGTTTATTGGGTTGGAATCGATGGCTGTTTGTTCGTCGGTCATTTTCAGGCGGCAGATTTGGATTGCGCTCTTGGTTCGAGCAACACAATTTGGGTTTCTTCCGGCAGGGATGAAGAGGTAATTTTTAAGGCGCTGACGGGGTCAATTTTGGCTGCGCCCATCTCTTTGAGAAACTTGCTGACCGGATCGAGTTTAACATTGAGGCCCGGTATTCCGTAATGCATGGGGATGACAATGTAGGGTTCAATCAGGCTGATGACCTCGGCGGCCTGGGCTGCGCTCAGCGCCTTTTGGCCCGCTACGGGAATCATCAGCACGTCAATGTTGCCCATTTCTTCAACCTGGCTTTGTGTAGGAACGTGCGTCAGGTCGCCCAAATGGCAAATAGCCATATCATCCATGTAAAAGACAAACACGTTGTTGTCCGGGCGGCCGTTACTGCCGTTTTGGGGCGGTTTCATACGGATGCCGGTAATAAATGTGCCGCCGATTTCGTATTCGCCGGGGCCGTCAACAAGTTTGAAGCCGCTTTTTACGCCAGACGTGTAGTTGTGGTGCGCCGTCTGGTTGCTGATTGACACAATATCGGCTTTGGTGCGCGGCAAAACCAGCCCCAGTGAACTGTCGTACGGGTCTGTGATGACGGTTGAATTGCGGTCTTTTAATCGAAAACAGGCGTGACCGTACCAGATAATTTCCATAAATAGAACTCAGCTTTCTGTGCAAAATTTCAAAATAATTGTACCACGCATAGGACAATTAGGGAAGTAAATCACCATCCGGGACGGGCTGATTTGGCGCGTTATTCTTTGGCAAGCTGCTGCCCTGCCAACTTCAGCACCATTCGCCGCAGGTCAGGTTGATGGGTTAATCTGTAGCCCATTTGCCGGGTTGGGAGCGTTGTTTTTTCCAGAATGTTGAGCAGCGCCAGTTCGCCCAGTTCCGGCCGGATTGACTGGCTGCGACGCCCAACCTGCCGGGCAATTTGCTCGGTGGTGCCGTGGAATTCCGGATTGTTGCCAAAAAAGGTTAAAATATCCCAGCGTAACAAATCTGAGGCGTGTCGTTCAATGAAAACCAGAAAATCAATGTCAACTTCTTTGGATGGCGGTTGCAACGCGGCAGACATTTTCAAATGCTCCAAATCTTGTGGTATAGTTCATTATAAACTATTCTGAAAAAATTGCTATGTCTTGGCGCAGGCAAAAAGTACTTGCAACCCCGGGGCTGGACCAAATTGAACCAAATTCTGATTGTTTCCGACCACGGCCAATTATTGGCAGACAGCATTAGAGCCGATGCTTCATTGGCCTCTGTGCCGGTAAAAACCCTGGTTTTTTCTGCGCAATTGTTTGCACAATTGGCGCAAAATGTGCCTTCTCTGTTGCTTATTGATGTAGCCTGTCTTAAAAACACCGCCGAGCCATTTTGGTCTGAAATCAGCAAAACCGCTCCGGACACTGTGGTTGTGGTACTGGCAAACGCTCACCAAAGGTTGTTGGCAGTGGAACAACTGGAACACGGTGCGCTGGATTATTTGCTTTTGCCCATTACCCCTCCGGAATTGGTTGCCAAAGTAAATCACTGCCTTGAATTTACCTACCTCAAACGTGACAAACTTTCTCGCCGACCGGAAAATTTTGCGGATGACACATCCACCCTTAACCACATTACCCAAAAGTTACTGCAAACTATCCAACTGGACCAGGCATTGGACTTGATCCTGTCTGAGTCTGCCAAATTGGCGCAGGCCGATGTGTCTAAAATCTGGCTGGTGGACCAGGCCGGCAATCTGCGGCGCAGTGAGTCGGTAACGCAAAGTACGTTACTGCCAAATGAAATGCCGCCGGATGACTTGTTGTTTTCGTTGGCCGAGCAGTCGGCGTTGGCCGGTCACGCTATTTCTCAGCGCCACCTGCCACAAGCATCGGCTCTGCCGGGAGCCATATCTACATTTTTGCTGATCACGTTGTTTGCCGGGCAAAGGTTGGTGGGGGTGCTGGTGCTGGGACTCAAGCAACAACGGTCTTTGCCTCAGAATCAGCTGGACCAGCTCAATCTGTTTTGCCAGCAGGCTGCCTTTATGCTTGAAAATGCGCGTCTGTTTCACAATCTGTCTTTGGAATATGATGACCTGGCGCAGAGCAGAGACGATATTTTGCGCAGCAGAAACACACTACAGGCCGTTTTTGATGGCGTGACCGATGGTTTGTACATTCTGAACCGCGACCTTGTGATATCGGCGGTGAATCAGGTTGAGGCCGAACGGTTGGGGTATGCGGCCGATGAATTGGCCGGCCGGGGTTTTTTGACACTGCCCGGCCCAAAATCTGCGCCGGCGTTGATTCAGGCTATTCGGGCCGCAATAGATTCCGGGCAGGAAAAGACGTGGCAGGCCAAAGAATCTTCGGGCAACCGGTACGTGCGGGAACGCGAGTTTAGAATTTATCCGGTGCAGAACAGATTGTTGTACACTGAACAGGTGATTATTTTTGCGCAAGATGTTTCTGAGCGACAGCGCTGGCAGGCGTCACTGTTTCGGTCTGCCAACCTGGCGGCTGTGGGGCAACTGGCAGGCAATGTGGCGCATCAAATCAACAATCCGTTAACTGTGACCATGACAAACAGCCAAATTTTGATGCAGGATTATCCACCTGACACAGAAGTGCATGACCTGGCGCAGGGTATATTCAAGGCCAGCGACCGGATGCGGAACATTGTTGCCAATCTGCTGGAATTTTCCAATCAGGAAACGTATCATTTTGTTGAAACCAATTTGGTAGACACCATTGAAGGGGCGCTGGCGCTGGTTAACCGTTCGATGTTGCGGGCCGGGATTGAGGTTGAAAAAGATTATCAGTTACAGCCGTTGGTACGGGCCAGTGTAAGTCACCTTAAATTGGTGTGGGTTAACCTGTTGTTGAATGCCCGCGACGCAGTAATTGACCATGCTGCACAACCCAAAATATCTATTTCAGTGTGCGCCGGGGGTGAAGAATCTGTCCGGGTGCGGGTCACAGATAACGGCGTGGGGCTGGCAGGTTTGGACCTGGCACAAATGGCCCGCCCGTTTTTTTCTACCAAACTACCGGGCAAGGCGTTGGGGTTGGGGTTGTATTCTGCGTACACCATTGTTGAACAGCACAGCGGCCAACTGCTGGCTTACACCGACTCTGCCGGCTTGACAACATTTGAGGTGGTTTTGCCACTGGAAACCCTGTAATAAAAAACACCCAAAATGGTTTGGGTGTTTGGGGTTCATTTTCTTTTTTTGTAACCGGCTGTTATCCAGGCGGTAGTTGCCACAACGTCAGTTGCGCCGATAACAGCCCGTCAATGACATCCTGGTTGAAAATAGCCCACACAGCCACCACAATCAGCGCACAAATCAACAGCAACAGCAGGCATCCACAGCCATACAGCGCGTATTGCAGCATTTGATTGTTGCCGGACTCCGCCGGCGCCGCAGGCATATTCACCGGGGCGGCTGCCGGGTGTTGTGCCGGCGGCGACTGGTATTGCGGTGCGCCCATTGCTGCACCGGCTACCTGAAACACCAGCGCGGTTTGCCCCACGCCCACGCTGTCGCCGGGGCTGAGAATTTGCGGTGTGGTAATTTGAATACCGTTTACAAATGTACCGTTGGTACTGCCCAAATCTTCAATAATATATTGACCGGCCTGCCAACTGATGCGGGCATGGCGGCGGGATGCTTCGGGGTCCTGCAAAGAGATTTCCAATCCCTCTTCCCGGCCAATGGTCATTTGATTTCCAACCAGCGGAAAACTCATGCCGGCCTGGGGGCCCTGCCGGATAACCAGCGTAGCCGACGGCCGGCCCTGGCCCATCATTGTTGGTTCGTTATCGTACATTGCCATGTTTTGTCTCCCTTGAAAATAGGCGATTCAGCGAATGGCGATTCAGCGAATGGCAAATGAGCTCTATTTTCATTCTCGTTGTCGTCCCGCCAGGGACTGTCCGACTCCT
>RFJF01000197.1 GCA_003695455.1 Chloroflexota bacterium | reverse complement strand
CCCAGTCACCCACTTTGGCATCCATCCAGGTCAGTTGCACGCCCTCTTCCCCGGCGTACAGCAGGCCGTCAAGCGGGTCAACGTGGATGTTGTAGCGCGTGCCGCGCCGGTGCCAGTCAATCATTGTTTCCAGCACGGGGAACAGTTCGGCCAGCAGGTCGTCGTCGCCGGTGGCGGCGTGGTAGGCGCGGATGGCCTCAAAATACCAGAGCGAGGCGTCGGCAGTGTTGTACTCCGGCGTTTCGCCCGCCGCAGGAAACCGGTTGGGCAGCATCCCCCGGTCTACAAAGCGGGCATAGGTGCGCAAAATACTGCGGGCGATGTCCGGGTGGCCGGTAGCCAGCGTCAGCCCCGGCAGGGCAATCATCGTGTCGCGGCCCCAATCGCTGAACCACGGATAGCCGGCGATGACGCTGTGGCCGTCCGATCCATTTGAGTCCGGCCCATCCGGCAGGGGGCGGCGCACCACAAACTGGCCGGCGGCCAGCGCCAGTTGCCGGAGTTCCGGCGACGGTTCCACGCTGCCCGGTTTGAGCACCGGAGCCAGCCACCGTTCCTCCTCGGCGCGGCGGGCGGCGTAGGCAGCGTGACCGTCCAGATTGGGCGATTCTTCGGTGCCGGCGGCCAGCGTCACCGATTCGCCGGGCTGCAAAATCACTTTGAACGTGGCCGCGTGCAGGTGGTCGTCCACGGCTTCAAGCCCGCGGTACTCCTCCAGCGAGAGGTGAAAATTGCGGTACCAGGTGTGGCGCGGCACGGGGTCGGCCTGCCGGCTGAGCAGGTAAAACGGAACAGCGCCCTCAAACGCGGTCACGCGCAGGCCGTGCGTGACCGGCTCAATGTTCATTTGCCAGTCGCCGGCGCGGGTCACGCTGTGAAATCCGCGGTAGTTGACCAGCGTTTTCAAGTTGAGCACCAGCGCCCGGTTGCCGCGCACCTGATCGTAGCGCAGGTAGGTGATGTTGGCCCCCGGCTCCATCCAGATGCGTTTTTCCAGCAGAATATCGCCGCAGGCAAAGGTCCAGACCGGAGTGGTTCCCTCCAGCCGGAAATTTTCCAGAAAATTGACCCCCATCGGTTCCACGGTGCCGCCCGCCCAATGGTTGGTAAACATATCGCACTGCTGGCCGTCGCCCAGAAACGTGTCGTCCACTTTGGCCAACAGCAGAGTGCGCCCCAGCGGCGGGTTAAGCGCGGCCACCAGCAGGCCGTGGTAGCGGCGGGTCAGCGTGCCGGCCAGCGTGCCCATGGCAAAACCGCCGATGCCGTTGGTCACCAGCCACTCGCGGCGGGTGGCGGCAGGCAGGTCACTGCACAAATCCCGGCCAAAATCAATCATCGTCCAGTAATCCTCCCGATTGTTGAATCAATTTTGCCACCAGCCCCGTCCAGCCGGTTTGGTGGTTGGCCCCCAGCCCCGCGCCGTTGTCGCCGTGAAAATATTCGTGGAACAGCAAGTGGTCGCGCCAGTGGGGGTTGTGCTGAAAGACGTCTGTGCCGCCGTAAATCGGGCGGCGACCGGCAGAATCGCGCAGGAAAAGGCGCGTCAGCCGGCACGACAAATCGGCGGCAACCTGGTTCAGATTGCGCAGGTTGCCGGAGCCGGTGGGATGTTCCACCTGCAAATCATCGCCGTAGTAGTGGTGAAACTTTTGCAGCGATTCGATGAGCAAATAGTTGATGGGAAACCAGACCGGCCCGCGCCAGTTAGAGTTGCCGCCGAACAGCCCGGTCTGCGATTCGGCGGGCTGGTAACGCACGGTGTGAGTTTGGCCGTTGACGGTGAACGAGTAGGGGTGGTCGCGGTGGTATTTGGAGACGGAACGGATACCGTACGGCGACAGAAATTCGGCCGGGTCCAGCAGGCGGCGCAGCACGCGCACCAGCCGCCCGCGGGTGAGGATGGCGGTGAGTCGGCGTTTGCCCGCGCCCGGCACATCAACCGAGGCCATGTTGCCGGCCAGTTCCGGGCGATTTTCCACAAACCACTGCATGCGGCGTTTGAAGGTGGGCATGGTTTCCAGAATTTCCGGCTCAATGGTATCCACGGCGAACAGTGGCAGCAGTCCCACCAGCGAGCGCACTTTGAGGCAGGTCACGCGGCCGTCCGGCAGGTGCAGGGCATCGTAAAAAAAGCCGTCTTCCTCATCCCACAGCGAATAGCCGTCGTCGCCCAAATGGCTCATTGAGTGGGCAATGCGCAGAAAATGCTCAAAAAATTTGGTGGCGGTGTTCTGGTAAACCGGGTTCTGCCGCGCCAGCTCCAGCGAAATCTGCATCATGGTCAGGCAGTAGGCGGCCATCCAGGCCGTGCCGTCGGCCTGGTCAATGTGACCGCCGGTGGGCAGCGCCGCACTGCGGTCAAATACGCTGATGTTGTCCAGTCCCAAAAATCCGCCCTGAAAAATGTTGTTGTCGTCGGCGTCTTTGCGGTTGACCCACCAGGTAAAGTTGAGCAGCAACTTGTAAAACACCCCCTCCAGAAACGCGCGGTCGGCGCGGCCGTTCTGTTTGGCATCAATTTTATACACCCGCCACGCGGCCCAGGCGTGAACCGGGGGGTTGACATCGCCAAAGGCCCACTCGTAGGCGGGAAGCGCGCCGTTGGGGTGCTGGTACCACTCGCGGGTCAGCAGTTCTAGCTGGCGTTTGGCAAAGTCAGCATCCACCAGCGCCAGCGGAATGCAGTGAAAGGCCAAATCCCAGGTGGCGTACCAGGGGTACTCCCACTTGTCCGGCATCGAAATCACGTCAAAATTGACCAGATGCTCCCAATCGTGATTGCGGCCCTGTTTGCGGGCGGCGGGCGGCGGCGGGTAAGCCGGGTCGCCGGCCAGCCACTGCTGGATATCAACATAGTACAGTTGTTTGGACCAGAGCATCCCGGCCAGCGCCTGCCGCTGCACCCGGCGCGCGTCGTCGCTGAGGTCCGGGCGCTGGATGGCCGTGTAAAATTCATCGGCCTCTGTTTGTCGCTGCGCGACGATAGAATCAAAGTCGGCAAAAGGCGCATCCGCCGGTTGGCGGCTCAGTCGCAGGCGCACCGTCTGCGATTGCCCCGGCGCCAGATTCAGCTCGAAGCGGGCGGCGGTTTTGGTGCCGCTGCGGTTGGGGTTGACCGCGCCGCGCTCGCCGTGAATCAGGTAGCGGTGAAAGGCGTCTTTGACGTACGGGCCGGCGTTGGGCGCGTTGAACAGCCGCCGGGCGTTGGTTTCGTTTTCGGTAAAGAGCCAGCCGGCGGGGTTTTCTGCGGCCAGAAAATACGTACCGGCGGCGGGATGGTCGGCCTGCACAGCGCCATCGTTGAGTTGCCACAGCCGGGGCCGCCCGGAGACGTCTCGCATGGGGCCGGCGGGGTAGCCCCAACTCCACGTGTTGCGGAACCAGAGCGTGGGTAGCAGGTGCAGGGTTGCCGCGTCCGGCCTGCGATTGAGCGCCGTAATTTTGAGCAGGATGTCCTCCTGCCCGGCTTTGGCGTACTCCACAAACACGTCAAAGTAGCGGTCGGCGGCAAAGGCGGCAGTATTAAACAGCTCAAACTCAAAGTCGGTGCGCCCGTGCTGCCGGTTGCGCTCCACCAGTTCCCGGTAGGGAAATTCGGCCTGCGGGTATTTGTAGAGCATTTTCATGTAGCTGTGGGTGGGGGTGCTGTCGAGGTAAAAATAGACCTCTTTCACGTCCTCGCCGTGGTTACCCTCCGGGCCGGTCAGCCCAAACAGGCGCTCTTTGAGGATGGGGTCGCGCCCATTCCACAGGGCCAGCGCCAGACAGAGGTGCTGGTTGCGGTCACAGATGCCGGCCAGCCCGTCTTCATTCCAGCGATAGGCGCGGCTGCGGGCGTGGTCGTGCGGAAAATAATCCCAGGCGGTGCCGTGTTCGCTGTAATCTTCGCGGACCGTGCCCCAGGCGCGCTCGCTGAGGTACGGCCCCCAGTTGCGCCAGTTGGCCCGGCGCTCGCGGTGCGCCAGCAGGCGCTGGTATTCGGCGGTTTGCTGCCAGGGTGTTGTCATATTGCCCTCCGGTTGACTGGCTGATTCCCTGTTACAGCATAGCACGAACCGCCCTCGAACTCAAACAGTGCGGGGCGCACGGGTTGTGCTGTGACTCATACTTGACAATGATAACGCATCACGTTACCATTTCTGCAAATGATAAAAAGTTTCGCAACCAAAGAAACAGAAAAGGTTTTCAACCGCTATTTTTCGCGCAAACTTCCCCCGGATATTCAGCGAACTGCCCGAATGAAACTGGAAATTCTGGATGCTGCGGAAAATCTAGAAGATTTGCGCGTTCCACCATCAAACCATTTGGAAAAGTTAACCGGGCAACGAGCGGACCAGTTCAGTATTCGGATAAACAAACAATGGCGCATTTGTTTTGAATGGCAGGACGGACACGCCTACCGGGTTGAAATTACAGATTACCATTAGGAGCCAACAATGAATGAAGAAAAACTGCCGCCCATCCACCCCGGCGAAATTTTGCTGGAAGAGTTTCTTGTGCCAATGAAT
>RFJF01000196.1 GCA_003695455.1 Chloroflexota bacterium | reverse complement strand
CAATGTACCGGTTTGTTTTGTCATCAAAGGCGCCGCTGGCGTAACCCACGGCCAACCGGGCCGGCAGACCGGCGGCCCGGGCCAGTACCACCATCGCCGTGGCGTAATAATCGCAGTAGCCCTGCTGCAAATCAAACAAAAAATAGTCTACCATGTCGCGGTTGCGGGGCGGGGCCGGCAGTTTCAGCGAGTAGGGGAAGCGGCGCAGGTACTCCTCAATGGCGGCGGCCCGGTCAAACGGGGTAGGGGCGGTAGCGGTCAGGTTGCGGGCCAGGGCCAGCACCCGGTCCGGTGTGTCTTTGGGCAGATACAGGTATCGGTTAAAAATGTAGTCGGGGTATTCGCTGCCGCTGTTCAACGCCGCCGCGCTTGCCGGTTGTGAAATCAGCGCGTCAACCTGATAATCGCGGGCGGTGATGGTGCCGGCAAACGCATCTTCCGGCCCGCGCCAGTTGAGGCTGTACGGGTGGTTGGCCGTTACCGGCGGGCCGGGGCTGTACAAAATACTCTGCCGATTTTCCACAGACTGCACGTTGACCCGCACCAGCAATTGGTCCGGCGCAGCCACGGCCGCTTCGCCGGCGTCGTAATCGAGGCGGTTGGTTTTACTGGTGGCCCATCCGTGGCCGGTGTAAATATCGTATGTCAGGCCGCGCCAGTAGGGGCGGCCCGGCAGCGCGCCGGATTCTACAGAAACCACCATTTCTACGGTTTCTTGCAGTTCCGGCCCGGAGCCAAGCAGGTGGCGGCGGGGCAGACCCGGCGCCAGCAAACGGGTTAATGCGGGGTCCTGCCGGTTGGCGGGTTCGGCGGCCAGCCCCAGCGCGTTCATGGCCGGGTCAATTTGTTCAACCGGCCCGGCCAGCCACTGTTGAACCCGGCTGGCCACAGTCCACACAGAAATAGACGGGCTGAAACTGGCTAACCCCAGCAGGGCAATTGAAACCGGAATCACAATCGCCGCAACTTCTGTTTTGTAAGTGGGTGAATAATCCACCCCGGTTGTTTCCCAACGTTCTTCAAGGCTGGATACGTTCACCAGCGCCAGCAGCAGCAGCGTAACGCCGGTTATTGGAATCAGATACCCGGCCTGCCGGGGATGGTAGGCCAGCACGGTTGCCAGCAGTGCGGCGGCCGGAGCCATTGCCACCAGCGGTTTTTGCCAGCGGCGGATTGCCCAGGCAGCCCACGCCGAAACCAGCCATACGGCCAAGCCCCAGACCAGCACCACCGCCACCGGGTCAAAGTCGGGCTGGCCGGCCATCTGGTTGGCGCTCCAGTTGAACAGCCGGGCCAGCAGGATGCCCAACCCCTGCCACAATTCCAGCAGCAGGGCCTGAACGTGCGCCAGTTCGGCCGGGTCAAACTGGCGCTGCGCGGCTATACCCCAAAGCAACCGGCTGCTGTTGACAACCAGCCAAAACAACGTTGCTTCCAGGTTTGCGGCCCAGAGCGTTATCATTTCTGCGCCAAGCGCAATCATAATCAACCATGCCAGGCTGCCGGGTAGCCACCTGAAAGCGGCCAACCGCCACGCCAGCAGCAGCGCCACCAGCGATGCGGGGATGAGCATTCCCAAACTCACGCTTCTGATCAGCTCGCTCAGCGGCAGGGCCACGCTGAACATGGCTACCAGCAAAAGTAACATAATCAGGTCGGTTTGCGGCCCCAGTTGCCGGTGTATTTTGTTTAAAATTTTTAGCAGCATGGTTGGCCCAGCCTGTTTTCAGTATTCTAGCCCAGTGCTTTCCAGCGCATATCTCGCGGGCGGCTGATGGGAACAGCCCGGCCGCTGGGCAGTATCTGCCACTGCCACTCGCCCTGCTCGCCGGGGCGTGCCTCCGGACGGTCCAGTAGATTTTTGGTGATAATGTGATGGGCAATTCCCAGTTTGCGCAGTATGGATTGCGTCTGATTTGGCGCAGAAGCGGCGCCAAATGATGCCGGCTCCAGCAGCAGAACGGTGGGGATTGCGCCACGCTGCATTAGCGGCGGCAACGCCTCAAGCCATTGACCGGTGGCGTTGGCGGTAACAATAATCAGGCTTGATATTTGCCCCAGTTTGGGGCGCGCGCGGGCCAGCAAATCCGAAAGCGGGACGGGGCCGGGGTTGACCAGCGCCAGTTCGCGCAAAATTTTGCGGCGTTGGGTGTCGCCGGTTTCCGGAGGCAGCCAGACCAGGCGCTCGCCGTGTGTCACCAGCGCCACGGCGCGGTCTGCCCGCAGACCCGCATCGGCCAGCGATGCGGCCAAAATTACGCCGTGCTCTATCGTCGATTCAAACCCCTGCCCCAGTTGCACCGTTTGGTCCAGATCCAGAAATATCCACCAGTCTCCGGCGGGTGTGCTGTCCAGTTGATGCACAAAAAACTGGTTTCGCCGGGCAGAGGTAGGCCAGTGAATCCGGCTGAGGCTGTCGCCGGGGGTGTAGGGGCGCACGCCGTTGCTGGCAACGGTACGCTCAAACGGATTGGGCCGCGAGCGTCCCTCGCCGGTGCGGCCGCCGGTGGCTACCTGAATGGTGGGCAGCGGCACAATGGGCGGTGTGACGGTGAGCGATGTGGACTCTGCCAGGGAAAGGGTAACAGTGTACAGGCCAAATGGATCGCCGGTGCGCAGGGTGGTGGGGCCCAGCGTAAACACGCCGCGTTGTGTGCATTGGCCGCGCGTGTGCCAGCGGTTGGCGGCGGTGGCTTCAACCCCGCTGACCCGGCTGGCGGTGTACCCCGGCATAGTGGTGTGATCAATGACCTCTACCCACGGGGCGGGGATGTAACCGGTGTTAATCAGCGTAAACCGTTCTTCTATCCAATCGCCCACGTGCGCCCAGCCAAAGCGCATTTCGCGGCGCAGGGTCAGGTTTTTTGCCAGCGATTTGGCCCAAACGGCGCCGGCTGCCCACACGCCGGCCAACCCCACCAGCAAAATTACCCAACCCCGGTAGGGGAAAGCAATTTGCAGGCCAATCAACAGCAGCACCAGCAGCGGCAGCGGCCGGCTGTTCAATTTAACCAAAGGTTTGATGCGCGTGTTCACACTGTAAGTATAGCACAAATGATAATTTAAAAGGCCAGATGCGTAACATCTGGCCTTTTACAGGGAGGGATGTGAGCGCCCGGTCTATTCAGGTTGGGCAGCCGGTTCTGTTACCGGCCCCGGAATATCTTCCGGGGCAACAACAACGCTTTGGTTGGCTTTGATTTCGTACGGCAGCAAATCTTTTTCAGTGAGGAAGACATCCGGGTTGCCGTGGCAATTGTTGCAGGTTTGCGCTTGCGGCCCCCTGAGCTGGGTGTTGTGCGGGGTGGCAAACACCCAGGTGGGGGCGTTGTCAAACTCCGGCAGCAGGTTATCGCCGTAGTAGGCAAAGGTGTCGGGGTCTACCGGCACGTGGCGCAGCGTAACCCATTTCCAGGGGCGCTCCTCGCTTTGGATGGGGTTGTAACCAATTTTAACATCCATCACCGAAGGTTCAATCTGGAAGAAGGGCCGGCCTTCATCGCTTTTTTGAACGTGGCAACTGTAGCACTGTTTGTATTCGGTTACGTGGCAGGTTTGGCAGGCCAGCACGCCAATGTGCTCTTTATCGTGGCCTTCAACCGTGCCGTCGTCAGAAACATCGGCGTGACAATCGGCGTTGGAGCAGCCCGGCGCGGGCGGCCCATCGTACCGATGATTGGCCTGGTAGCCCAAATCGCCGTGCATTTCCTGCGCCGTGTGGCATTCAAAGCAGGGCATACCGCCCTGATTCCAGTGGATGTCGGCGGGGATGCCTTCATTTTTGCCCTTGTATTCTTTGTCAATCCGGCTGCCGTGGCATCCGGTGCAGGTGAGGTTCATGGGCGGAATCTTTTTGAACTGATGCCCGGCAGACAAACCGGCCCCGGTGTTGGTGGGGCGGCTCACGTGGCACTGGCCGCAACTGGTGTGGCAGCTTTGGCAGTGGTTGCCAAAGGCTTCGTTCATAATGGTGTTGTAGGTTTCATTGCTGGCCCGGGCGTTAATGGCGGTTAAATAGCCGGTCAGGTTTGAGTGCAGGCTGTTGGCGTCGGTGTGGGTGTCGGTGTGGCACTGGTCGCAGGCTTCGGCGGCCACCGGCTCGCGGCGCATATTCTGGTGCGCCTGCTCTTTGTCGTCGGTAATGCCATTGCCGCCGTGGCAGGCAATACAGCCCATTTCGCCGTGAATGGTGTCAACAAATTCCTCATCGCTGACAAATACCTTTTCCCAGCCCTCCAACGGAGGGACAGAGCCGCCTCAGCCCTCGCCTTCATTCAGCGATTCTACCACCTCTTCTTCTTTGGCGGTGGCAATAAGTTGTTCCGGGTTGGTGTGGCAGTTGACACAGCCGTCATCCGGGGCAATGATTGCCGGCGGCGGGGTGGGGGTGGCCGGTGTGTGTGGCGTGGGCGGCGGTACCACTGCCACCTCAACCTTCTCCGGTTCGGGCCGTGGTTCTGGTTTTGCCGGAGGGGTGGCGCCGCACGCCGTGAGCAATCCGGCCAGCAGCAGTACCAGCGCCACTGCAATTTTGAACGTGTGTGAACGTGGATTCATCAATATCTCCAATAATTTGCTTGAGTTTTGCAACGGTGTTGCGTCCTTCAGGATGCGTACCGGGGCTTGATTGTGGCCGGTGCGCATCGCGCAGCACAAAACACGCCTGCCAACAAAAAGAGGGGTGGAGGAGTAAAAGGAGAGAAAAATCTCCTCCACCCGCTCATTAAATGGGAGTATGCCTATTTGCGGCGCAGGTAGAGACCGGCGCCGGCCAGGCCGCCGCCCAGCAGGAAGTAAACCCAGGTGAAGTCAAACGGCACGCCGCCGGTAGCCGGCAGCGTGGCCGGGGCAGCTTCCTGTGCAGCGGGAGCTTCCATTGCCGGGGCGGCTTCGGCTGCGGGGGCGGCTTCTGTGGCCATGGCCCCGGCGCCATCGTAGCGGTAGTTGCCGGAGGCGGTGGCGGCATCAAACGGGTACTTGCCCGTGGGCGACCACGAAGCAAAGCCAAACTTCAGGTTGGTGGCATCGTAGCCCAGCATATTCAAGGCGCTGACCACCTGGCTGGCGGTTTGACCGGTGTAGCAGGTTACTACAATCGGTTGGCCGGTGGGGATTTTTGCCAGGTTTTCGGCGGCGAACATGGTTTTGGCGTTCATATTTACGGCGCCCGGAATGTGCCCGGCGGCGTAATCCTCGGCTTTGCGCACGTCAATAATGAAGGGGTCGTTGGTGGTGTCGCCGTCATTCAGGTTGTCAAACACAGCGCTGGCTTTGATGTTTTTGGTGCCGTTGCTAAAGTACCCTTCGGCGGCGGCGGCCACGGTTTCACCCAGTGGGGTTGCCGGGTCGTACAATTCTGTGGCTTCAGTCATTTCATCACTGATTTTGTAATCGTGCTGGTCAACCTGGGCGTTAAAAGGCGGAACGGAAACGCCATCTACATTGGCCCAGGCCGGAAAACCAAACAACATGCTTTTGGCCTGATAGCCCAGCATATTCAGGGCGCTGGTGGCCTGGCTTGAGGTTTGGCCGGTGTAGCAGTAGGTCACAATTGGCTTATCGGTGGGCAGAGATGCCAGTTTGTCGGCGGTAAAGAGCGCTTTTACGCCAATGTTCACCGCGCCGGGAATGTGCCCCATTTCAAAATCTTCCGGCTTGCGCAGGTCAATGATGTACGGGTCGTTGCTTTCATCGCCGTCGTTCAGCGTGTCAAACAGGTCAGCCGCCTTGATATTTTGCGTGCCGCCGCTAAAGTAGGCATCGGCAGCCATCGAGACATCTTCTGCTGCCAGGCCTGCACCGGTCAGCGCCAGACTCAGAATGACCAATATTGAAAATACTGCAATTAATTTTTTAGACATTTTTTACACTCCTGTTTTAATTTTGTTGGTACAAATTAGATTAAACGTGTGACAAAATTTGTGTTCAACGGTTTTTGCATCAAAACTCCT
>RFJF01000195.1 GCA_003695455.1 Chloroflexota bacterium | reverse complement strand
TTATACTACTTGACATATTGTGGTCATAAAACTTAACATAATTTTATGACAAGACCTCAGTGCCAGTAAGATTTTCAAAAGAAAGCTCCAAACCAGCTATTCAAAAACACAGCGGTACTCCTTAAAAAATCAGCAGAGTTGCTACCATTTCCCTGTTCACAGGGAGGAGGAGTGAATATGTTTTCCACCCACGCTCACAGTGAGTCAAACGGGAAAGTGACCCCGGTCGTTTTGCGTAAGCGGAAGCGACGGCGCGCCAAATCATCAAACGGTTCAACGCAAAGTGATGGACTGGATGGTTGGAGTTTTTCAGACGACGATGACCCACATACTGCGGACAATCCTTTTGAGGCTGAAACGCTAATTGGGCAAAACGGCGCTTCTGAAGCGGCGGGCCGCGAACGTGACAACCTCAGTGTTGAAGATTCTATTGCCCTGTATCTCAAAGAGATTAGCCGCATCCCACTGCTTACCGGCAATGAAGAGGTTGAACTTGCCAAAGCCATTGAGCAGGGAAGAATGGCGGCTGTCAGGCTGGCTCGTGGCGAGGGCGAAACTGATTTCAACACCATCACCCAACTCAAGGGGCAAATGAAACGGGGCCAACGCGCCCGCTGCAAGCTGATTGAGGCCAATTTCAGGTTAGTTGTCAGCATTGCCAAAAAATACGTGGGGCACGGCGTTTCATTTATGGATTTGATTCAGGAAGGGAATATTGGCCTGATAAAAGCCGTGGAAAAATTTGAGTACCAGCGGGGATTCAAATTCAGCACCTACGCCACGTGGTGGATTCGGCAAGCCGTGAGCCGTGCATTGTCTGACCAGGGGCGCACCATTCGGGTGCCGGTTCACATGGGCGAGCGGATTACCCAGCTATCGAGGGTTTCGCGGCAGTTGGTGCAGCGCAACGGCCACCCCCCCACAGAAGAAGAAATTGCCGCCGAAATGGGCATCAGTATGCGCCTGCTGGAACGTATTCGACAGGCGGCGCAGTACCCGCTCTCGCTGGAAATGGAAGTGGGCGAAGAGATGGACAGCACGCTGGCCGATTTTATTGAGGACAAAAGCAACCCCCACCCGGATGATTCGGCAATTGGGCAGTTGCTCTCTGAACGGATGGATGATGTGCTGGCTTCACTGACGGCCCGTGAACACCGGGTGCTGCAATTGCGCTTTGGTTTGCAGGATGGCCGTTCGTACACGTTGGAAGAGGTGGGGCGCAAGTTTGGCGTTACCCGCGAACGTATCCGGCAGATTGAGGCCAAGGCCCTGAGCAAACTGCGGCATCCACGCCGCAGCCGCCGCCTGCGCGATTTTCTGGAATAATTCAGCCGATTTTAAAAATAAAAAAGCGATGCACTCAACCGGGTGCGTCGCTTTTTTGGTTTCTGCAAAATATTCAGACGTTATTTTCCGTTTTGCCGGTACGAACCCAGCGCCACCACTGCATTGTGGCCGCCAAAGCCAAAGGCGTTTACCAGCGCCAGATTGGCCTTGTACGGGCGGGCTTCATTGGGAACAAAATCAAGGTCACAATCCGGGTCCGGGGTTTCGTAATTGGTGGTGGGGGGTATAATACCCGTTTCCATTGCTTTGATGGCGGCCAGCGCGGCCAGCGGGCCGGCGGCCCCCAAAATGTGCCCCACCATGGATTTTATGCCGATAACCGGCACCTGGTAGGCTCGCTCGCCCAGCGCATTTTTGATGCTTAACACCTCGGCTTTGTCGCCGATGGGGGTGCTGGTGGCGTGGGCAAACACCAGGTCCACTTCGTCGGCCGAGCGGCCGGCGGTTTCAAGTGCGCCGTTAATGGCGTTGGTGGTGCCAATGGCATCTGGCCGAGGTGCGGTTACGTGGTAGCCATCGCTGGTCAGGCGGCCGCCCAGCACTTCGCCGTAAATGGTGGCACCGCGAGCCAGCGCGTGTTCTTCTCGCTCAAGAATGAAGGCGGCGGCTCCTTCGCCAAAGACAAACCCGTCCCGGTTTAAATCGAAGGGGCGGCTGGCGCGTTCCGGTTCGTCGTTGCGGGTAGACAAGGCCCCCATGCGGATGAACGAGGCGATAATGGCCGGCGAAACGGCTGCTTCTGTGCCGCCGGTAATGATGACATCGGCTTCGTTGCGTTGCAGGGTGTGGAACGCCTCAATGAAAGCCTGGTTGCCGCTGGCGCAGGCCAGGGCGCTGCTATTCAGCGGGCCCATGGTTCCAAACTCAATGGAAATCATGGACGACACAGCATTGAGCATAATGTTGGTTATCAAAAACGGCGAAATACTGCGCGGTCCGCGCCGGTCGAGCTGGCGGGTGGCGTCTTCCATCCCGCTTAATCCGCCGCCGCCGCTGTTGAACACCACACCCACTCGCGTTGCGTTGTCCGGGGTAATTTTAAAGCCGGAATGTTTCAACGCCTGCCGGGTGGCGGCAATGCCAAACTGGCTGCTGCGGGCCAGCCGTTTGGCAAATTTTCTGTCCATCCAGTCCTGCGGAGAAAAATCCTTCACCTCGCAGGCAATCCGAATATCGTAATCCGACGCGTCGAACGCCTGAATTGGGCCTGCCCCGGATACGCCGTTTTTCAGGCTTTCCCAGAATGTTTCAACATCATTGCCGATTGGGGTAATGGCCCCCAAACCGGTAATTACTACACGGGTCATGTAATCTCCTCTCAAACGGATTTTAGGCACACAAATTGTATTGCTCTTGAAAAAACAGGCAAATCAGATTTTACACACTCATATTCAACACGCAATCCGGCGTTAAGTTGCGCCAGAAATTAACGCTTGCAGGCCAGATTCGTCCACGGTGGGGATGCCCAACGCCTGCGCTTTGGTTAATTTGCTGCCGGCATTTTCTCCAACCAACAGATAATTGGTTTTTTTGGAAACGCTGCCGGTTACTTTGCCGCCGTGTTCTTCAATAATAGCTTTGGCCTGATTCCGGCTCAAGGTGGGCAGGGTGCCGGTAATCACAAACGTCAGTCCGGCCAGCGGTTGCGGCCGGCTTTGGGCCGATGAATCAACTTTGGCGTGCAGGGTTACGCCGGCCTGCCTGAATTTTTCAATGAGCGCCCGGTTGGCCGGGCGGCTGAACCACTGCACAATTGAATCGGCAATACGCGGGCCAACGCCTTCAATGGCTTCAAGTTGCTCCTGCGTGGCCTGCTCAAGCAGTTCAATTGCGGGGAAGGCCGCCGTGACCAGCCCGGCCACCACACTGCCCACGTAGCGAATTCCCAGTGCCGTCAAAAATCGGGCAAAGGGCTGCTGTTTGCTGGCCGAAATGGCCGCCAGCAGGTTGTCGGCCTTTTTTTCGGCAAAGCCCTCCAGTTGCAGCAGTTGCTCGCGGGTGAGAAAGTAGATGTCGGCAATATCGCGCAGCAACCCTTCACTAACCAGTTGGTGACCTATTTTAATGCCAAACCCCTCAATGTCCATTGCCCCGCGCGAGACAAAATACTCTACCTGCCGCACCAGTTGGGCCGGGCAAGCGCCGTTGATACAAAACAGGGCCACGTCGTCGCCCAGGCGGGCGGTGGGTTCGCCGCACACGGGGCAGACCTGGGGCGGTTGCGCCGGCTGCGAATTGGCCGGGCGCAATTCCAGAATGGGTTTGACCACCTGCGGAATCACATCGCCGGCGCGTTTGACCACCACGGTGTCGCCCACGCGGATGTCTTTTTTTGCCAGGTCATCGTAATTGTGCAGGCTGGCGGTGCGCACAATGACTCCGCCAATGTTTACCGGTTCAAGCACGGCGTAGGGGGTAATTTGCCCGGTGCGGCCCACGTTACCTTTGATGTCAAGCACTTTGGTGGTGGCTTCGCGGGCGGGAAATTTGTAGGCAATGGCCCAGCGGGGCGCGTTGCCCACCACCCCCAAATGGTTTTGCAGGGCAAAACTGTTGATTTTTACCACCGCGCCGTCGGCATCGTAGGGCAGCGAGTCGCGCCGTTCCATCCAGCGGTGAATAAAATCCAGCGCCTCGGAAAAATTGCCGGTGTGCAAAATATCGGGATTGATGGGGAACCCCAGCCGCCCCAGATAATCGAGCGCTTCTTTTT
>RFJF01000194.1 GCA_003695455.1 Chloroflexota bacterium | reverse complement strand
GGGCGACGGCTTTTTTGATTTCACCGATTACGACGCCAGTCGCGGCGCGCCCTTCTTTTCCACCTTTGGCGAAACGCTGGCCGAAGGCAGCGGCGTCACTGATTCCGACGGCCGCTTCACCTTCAGCGCGGCGGCGGACATCGCCGAAAAAATCACCAGCCAGCGCTTCACCTTTGACGTGGCCGTGACCGATTTGAACAATCAGGAAGTGGCCGGGCAGGCCGAGGCCGTGGTTCACAAAGGGCTGTTTTACGTGGGCCTGCGGCCGGAACGGTACGTGAGCAGCGCCGGGCAGGAGAGCCGGGTCAACGTGAAAGTGGTGGATTGGGACAGCCAACCCGTATCCGGGCAGGACGTGCAGGTGGTCTTTGCCGAGCACAACTGGTACAGCGTGCAGACGCAGGCCGAAGACGGCTCTTTTTACTGGGAGAGCGTGGCCGACACCGTGCCGGTGTTCACCACCACCGTCACCAGCGATTCCGCCGGCGACGCCGTGGCCGCCTTCACCCCGGAAAAGGGCGGCGTCTACCGCGTGCTGGCCTCCGGGCAGGACAGCCGGGGCAACACCGTTCGCTCGTCTACATTTATGTGGATCAGCGGCCGCGAGTACGTCAACTGGCGGCAGGAAAACAACGACCGGCTGGAACTGGTGGCCGACAAGCGCGAATACAACGTGGGCGACACGGCCACCATTTTGGTGCCGCACCCCTACAGCGGCACGGTGCAGGCGCTGGTCACGCTGGAGCGCGGCCACATCTACCGCCACTTTGTCACCGAACTGCCCACCAACAGCGAGCAGTTGGAAATCCCCATCACCGAGGAGATGATTCCCAATATGTACGTTTCGGTGGTGGTGGTGCAGGGGGCCGCCGGCTCCGGCGACCTGCCCGGCTTCAAGCTGGGCTACGCCAGCCTGCCCATCAACACCCGTGAAAAAGAGCTGCAAATTACCCTCACCCCCAACAAATCCGCGGAAGAAAGCTACCAGCCCGGCGATTCGGTGGATTACCGGGTGCAGGTGACGGACGCGCTGGGCAAACCGGTGCAGGCCGAACTGTCGCTGGCGCTGGTAGATAAGGCCGTGCTGGCGCTGGCTCCGGAAACGCCGGGCCAGTTGCTCAACGCTTTCTGGCGCAATCGCGGGCTGGGCGTGCGTACCGGCGGCGGGCTGGCGCTGGCCGTGGACAGAATTAACGCCACGCTTGCGCCGGAGGCCAAAGGCGGCGGCGGCGGATTCGACGAGGGCTTTGGCGTGATTCGTGGCGATTTCCGCGACACCGCCTTTTGGCAGGCCGATTTTGTGACCGACGCCAACGGCGAAGGCACGGTGTCGGCGCAACTGCCGGACAACCTGACCACCTGGACGCTGACCGGCAAAGGCGTGACCGGCGCAGACACGCTGGTTGGCGAGAGCCGGGTGGAGGTACTCAGTACCAAACCGCTGCTGGCGCGACCGGTTGCGCCCCGCTTTTTTGTGGTCAATGATTCGGCGCAGTTGGGGGTGATTGTGCAAAACAACGCGCCCGCGCCCCAAACCGCCGAGGTTCGGTTGGAGGCCGAGGGGCTGGCGCTGGGCAACTGGCGCGTGGCCGGCGGGCCGTGGAACGCGGACGGCGGGCCGCAAGTCGCCCTGCAACCCGGCGAGCGGGTGAAAGTGGAGTGGCAGGTTTCTGTGGAAAACGTGGAATCTGTGAAATTGACAATGGGGGCCAAATCCGCCAATTACGGCGATGCGCTGACCCTTGATTTGCCGGTGTACCGCTTCAGCACGCCCGAAACCGTGGCGACCGTCGGCGTTCTGGCCGAGGACGGAACCCGCACCGAGGGCATCGCCGTGCCGCCGGCGGGCAATTTTGACGACTCGCAGGGCGGGCTGGCGGTGCATGTTGACCCCAGCCTGGCCGCCGGAATGCGTTCCGGGCTGGATTATCTGGAACATTTCCGCTACGAATGTACCGAGCAGACCGTCAGCCGCTTTCTGCCCAACGTGTTCACCTATCGCGCTTACCGGCAGTTGTCGTTGCAGCGCCCTGATTTAGAGAAAAAACTGCCGGGGATGGTCAGCACCGGCTTGCAGCGCCTGTACAATCAGCAGCATTTTGACGGCGGCTGGGGCTGGTTCATCCTTGATGACAGCGACCCGTTCCTCACGGCCTACGTGCTGTTGGGGTTGGTGGAGGCGGAGCGGGCAAATTTTGTTGTGGACGAAACCGCGCGTACCAACGCCGTGGATTTTCTGGAAGCCAGCCTGATTGCGCCCAAAGATGTGAACGCGGCGTGGCAGGCCAACCGGCAGGCCTTCATTTTGTACGTGCTGGCCGAAGCCGGGCAGGGCGATTTGGGCCGCACGGTGGCCCTGTTCCGCGAGCGGGACAAGCTCGACACGTTTGGCCGGGCCTACCTGGCGCTGGCCCTGCACCTGCTTGACGCCGACGCCAAACAGATTGACACCCTGCTGGCAGACATCACCGGCGGGGCCATTGTCAGCGCCACCGGTGCCCACTGGGAAGAATTGCAGGTGGACTACTTTGCCATGAACACCGACACCCGCAGCACGGCAATTATTGTGGCCGCGCTGAGCCGCATCCAGCCGGACAACCCCCTGCTGCCGCAGGCCGTGCGCTGGCTGATGAGCATCCGTGAAAACGGCGGCCACTGGGAAACCACGCAGGAAACCGCGTGGGCCATCATCGGGCTGACCGATTTTATGGTTGCCACCGGCGAACTGGAAGGCGAATATCGCTGGCAGGTGACGCTCAACGGCGCGTCGCTGGGCGAGGGGGCGGTGGATGCGGCCAATATTGACCAGACCACAGAGCTTCGCGTAGCGATTGGTGAATTACTGGCCGGGGAGGTCAACCGGCTGGCAATCGAGCGCGACCCGGTGGACGGTTCGGTGCAGGGCAGCACGGGGCGTTTGTACTACGCCGCCTATCTGACCACCTACCAACCGGCCAATCAGGTGAAGGCGCTGGAGCGGGGCATCAGCATTTCCCGCAGGTACAGTCTCTCCGGCGATGAATCGGGGGCGGCCATCAGCCGCGCCTCGGTGGGCGATGTGATTGACGTGTAATTGACGCTGGTGGCCCCCAACGATTTGCACTACGTGCTGGTAGAGGACCCGTTCCCCGCCGGCACCGAGGGCATTGACACCAGTCTGGCTACTACCAGCATCGTCGGCGAAGCGCCCTCGATTGAGCGCACAGACCGCACCGACCCGTGGGGAACCGGCTACTGGTGGTTCAGCCATGCGGAACTGCGCGATGAAAAGGCGGTGCTGTTTGCCACATTTTTACCCAAAGGAACCTACGTTTACCGCTACCAGATTCGGGCCAGCCTGCCCGGCGAGTTCAACGTTATCCCCACCCACGCCGAGCAAATGTACTTTCCGGAAGTGTTTGGCCGCGGCGACGGCGGGTTGTTCCGGGTGGAGTAGGCAGATTCCAGACTACAGATTCCAGATCGAGAGTCGGTATCTTTGCAGCTTTGAAGTTTGCCGATGACCAGTGACCAGTGACAAATGACCCGATCACTAAAAATTCTCATCACCGGCGGCACCGGCCTGATTGGCCGGCGGCTGGCCGATTATCTACTGGAACACGGCCACCGGCCGGTCATTGTCAGCCGCAAAGCCGTGCGCCCCTTCGAGTTACCCGCGGACATCGGGTTTGTGCAGTGGGACGGCAAAACCGCCCGCAACTGGGCCGCCGAACTTGACGGCGCGGACGCGGTGGTCAATCT
>RFJF01000193.1 GCA_003695455.1 Chloroflexota bacterium | reverse complement strand
GGCCCGGGCCGGGCAGGCGGTGGTACAGCGGCGGCAAACATTGCAGAATTGGCGCACGCCAAAGGCAATGGGCCGGTCGTGCGCCAGCGGCAGATCGGTGAAAATTTTACCCAGCCGCACCCGCGGCCCAAATTCCGGGGTGATGAGCAAGCCGTGCCGCCCGTATTCGCCCAGCCCGGCTTTGATAGCCAGCGGCACCGCCAGCGCGGTATCGTTCAAACTGGCTACCGCGCGGTAGCCCAGATTGCGAATGTACTGCGCCACCGAGAGCAGCACCAGTGCATCTTTAGAGTAGCCCAGCCCGGTAGCCGCGCCGCTCAACGCCGAGGGTACGGTCTGAATCAGTGATTCGCTCATTTCCTGGGCAATGACAACCACGTGCGGTAAATCTTCCGGCAGGTCGGTGGGTTTTTCCTGCTGCGTTTGGGCGCTGTACTGGCGCGTGTAGAGCCAGCGCCGGTCGGCTTCTGTAATGCCAATCAAATCCGCGCCAAACACCCGCGCCACGTGTTTGATTTCGGCGCTCATGGCCGCCGGCGAGTCAACCGGCACGCGCTCCGGGGGGCCGTCTCTCTGCAGCGTGAAGGCGTCCAGAAACCCCTCCCGCCGATCCTCGGCCTCTTTCAACTCGGCAAAAATATCGGTCACGTGCCAGGCGGCGTTGCGCAGGGCGTAATCTTTTTGGGTGAAGCCTTCGGCAGTGCGCCACGTTTTCAGCGGCGTGCGGTACGTCTGGTAAAACAGCTCGGATTTTTTGGAGCGAATGTGCGGGTCCCAAAACGAACGGCAAAAGACATCGTTGCGCTGGCTGAAGCGTTCAAAATTCTCAAGGGTTTTAAATTCAGGGGGATTGGCAGATTTGGGCATCTTTGGGCGGCCTGTTCATCAAAATTTAATATCTGCGGCGTAACATGGGAACAACTACAGATTGAATGGAGGCATTATGGCGGCTAAATCTAAAATCGTCAAAAGTGAAGCGGATTGGCGGGCGCAACTGACACCGGAGCAGTACCACGTGACTCGCAAAAAAGGCACAGAACGGGCCTTTACCGGCGAATATTACAACACCAAAGAGGAGGGCGTGTACCGCTGCGTCTGTTGCGGTACGCCGCTGTTCTCGTCTGAAACCAAGTATGATTCCGGCTCCGGCTGGCCCAGCTTCTGGCAGCCGGTGGATGAGAAAAATGTGCGCTTTGAGGATGACCGCAGTTGGATGATGCGCCGCACCGAGGTGGTGTGCGCCACCTGCGACGCCCACCTGGGCCACGTGTTCAACGATGGCCCGGCCCCCACCGGCCTGCGCTACTGTATGAATTCGGCGGCGCTCAAGCTGGAAAAATCGTCAGAGTAACCCGGCTTTGCACAAAAAGACCGGCGCCGATATTTGCGCGCCGGTCTTTTTCTTTTCCTGAATTACCTGACCAGCCAGATGATGTCAGACAGGGCCGTGGTTCCATCCAGTTCAACCCGGACCAGCTTTGACGGTTCAAAATTTGTCACGTACTCTTCAATCACCCGGTACAGGCCGCGCAAATCGGCGCGGAGTTGCCAGTGTTGCCCGGCCCGGTTGTACAGAATGATGAACAGCCGGTTGGCGGTGTGAAATCGCTGCTGGCGGCTTTGGTGGCGGTAGAGCCAGCCAATCAAATCGGCCCGGTTCTGCCACGCAAATCGGGGTGTGCGGCCGTATCGTTTGGGGAACACACTGGTTTTGTGGTCAAAGGTGATGCCCCGGATTGAAAAATCTACCAGCCGGTCGTACGGGTCCAGGTTGGCCTGCACGCCGGGCAGGCGGCAAAACATGCGCTCCACCGCCTGCGCCGACCAAAAATTGAACCAGCGATGCACCGCGTAATCGGCCAGCGGTTTGTCCAGCGGCGCAATTTTTTGCGCCAGTTCTGCCCAGTCAGCAATGTGATAAATGAAGCGGGTCTGCCGGTCCCAGTCATCGGTTTGCTTGCGGCCCCACGCCGCCGGCGGGTAGCCGGACAGCCGCAGCCGGAGCTGTTTTTCAATCTGACCAATGGAAATTTTGGGCGGCGATTGGGTGTTCATCTCAGGCGCAGTATATCACATCCCCGGCCTGCACACAACGCCCCCGCCAGAAACTTCGTCCGCCTTGCCATCTCCCCCAACCTGCGATACCATTCAATTAACGTTGTTAAATTCTGACAAAGGAAAAACCATGCCGGAAGCAATTTTGCAGTGGGGCGTCAACTTGATTCTGACGTTACAGCAGGGAGGGTACTGGCTGGCGCAGGTACTGCAACTATTCACATTTTTGGGCAATCTTGAATTTTTTGTGCTGGCCCTGCCTGCAATTTACTGGTGTGTTGACGCCAAACTGGGCCTGCGTGTGGTGGTGGTGCTAATGCTCAGCGTGGCCGTGAACTACATTTTCAAGGTGGCGTTCCATGACCCGCGCCCCTACTGGGTTGAGCCACAGGTGCAGTTGTGGGCCGGCGCGGAATCCACATTTGGGATCCCGTCCGGGCACGCGCAGAACGCGGTGGTGCTGTGGGGGCTGTTGGCAGCGTACGCCAACCGGCGCTGGGCCTGGATTGCCGCCGCAAGTTTGGCGCTGCTGGTGGGGTTCTCGCGGATTTATCTGGGCGTGCATTTTCCCACCGATGTGCTGACCGGCTGGATTTTGGGGATTTTGCTGCTGCTGGCGGCGCTCAAATTTGAGACTCCGGTGCTGGCGTGGCTGGCCGGGCAGCGAGCCGCGATTCGGGCGGGGGTTCTGCTGGCAGTCAGTCTACTGC
>RFJF01000192.1 GCA_003695455.1 Chloroflexota bacterium | reverse complement strand
GAAATAGAGCCGGTCTCCTGCACGGCCTCCAGCAGACGCACCCGCCACAGACTAAGAACAACTTTGCCGTCTTTTTCAATCCAGAAGTTTGATTTTTGCTGCATCATGATTGGCGCTCGCTCAAAATGAAAACTGGCCCGGATGCAAAGCCGGACCAGTCAAAAAAATCACCCAGGATAAAATTCGGCCGGCTAAGCGGTTTCGCTCTGGTTTTCTTCGAGTAATTTGTTAATTTTGCCCAGTAGTTCCCGCACTACAAAAGGTTTCACCACGTAGTCATTAAACAGGTGTTCGTAATTTTTGGTTTCAGACTCATCTTCCAGATAGTGACGGGCCGTAAGCATAATAACCGGCAGGTGAGCAAGTTTTTCACTGCCTTTGATAGTTTCCAACACCTGCCAGCCATCCATGCCAATCATCATAATATCAAGCAATACCAAGTCAATGGAATCGCCCTGATTGTTCAGAATTTCCAGACCCTCTGCGCCGCTGAACGCAAACAAAACGTCAAATCCTTCGCGTTTCAAGATGAGCTTGCCAAGTGTGACCATTTCACGGTCATCATCAATCATCAGAATCCGGTGCGGCATGAAATACTCCTTTGCCGATGGGGCAGATTTAACTTTCAGTTTCGATGAGTATAACATAGATACCCCGGCTTTGCAATGCCACCAGGGTGGTGGTTGTGCAGAATTCCACAGTACCTTTGGGTACACAAATCCCTGGTAGTGGGCGCAAATCTGGCTCGTTACCGGCACGGCGGGCCGTAGTAACTGGATGTGCTGGGATAAGACTCGTGTTGGCTATTGAACGCTGTTACAAAATAGGCAAATCCGCAGGCAGTATCAGGGTCTGCAAATGACGTGACTGAAGCCGGGAGTTCTGCCAGCCGCCGGTAGGCAACAGTTCCAATTTTTGACCGGTACACGCGGTACCCGCCGGAAGCGTTGGCCGGCAGGGCAGGATTCCAGCGCAATGCAGTGCCGTTGCCTGTGGTTTCTCCGTGCAGACCAGTAACCTGGGGTAATTCCTCAGAAGCCACAATGGCCGGTGGTGCGCTGGCTTTGACTTCCAGCGACGTGGTTCCGGCACCCGATTTTAAAATCAGCGGCAGATATGTTGTGTTTGTCAGATTAGATGTGACCCCGCTGCCGGTAACCACCACTGATGTAGTCACAAATTCAAGCCGTGTGTTGGGGCAAGGGGGTTGGGTAACGGTCATGGTAACAACGTGTGTGCCGGTTGTGCTGTAGGTGTGATCTACATAAACACCCTGAGCCGTGGAATCGCCAAAATCCCATGTGTAGGTAATACCGGCTGAATGGATGTCCCACTGTTGAACCGCACCCCAAAGTCGAATTTTTCCGGGGGTGATGGGCGGCGTGGGTTGCATTGTGGCAATGTAGGCTCCTTCGGGCCAGGTGCAACTGGTGTTTCTCACCCGGAAGGGAGGGCTTGTGGCTCCGGCGGCAACCCGTTGGATGGGGCCGGCAATCTGGTTAACTGTTGGCGGGTTATTTTGCTGGCTAACGGTAATCCGAATGCGCACGTCATCGCTGACGGCCTGGTTGGAGTTGTTTGTTGATAAATCCCGGCCGGCCTGCCACTGTGTAGTGTACGAGATCCCCCGGCGAGTAGGGGTAATGATGTTCAATGCGGGGGTGATGGTAGCATTGTACCACTTTCCCCCGCCGTCAAGTGTGTACTGAACGCCGGAAATTTTGAGTGGATTGCCGGTCAGATTACTGTTAAACTGGCGTGAGGTATCCGGGTCAAATGCAGAGATAGTCAACGGAACCGTGAGGGTTGACGAGATAGATTTATCCGTTCGTTTGAAGATTTGCCCCGGATTGCCGGGCTGCCTGATTGATACGTAAGACGGTACACGAGGCAGCAAAACGCGGTGAGAAAAATCGGCAACCTGGTGCGCCGCGGCAACAGTGCTGTTCTCGTAAATACCGTTGGGGTCGTTGACGCTGTCCTGGCTGAGTGACAAGTCCAAATCACCATCGTGATCGTAGTCTATCCAGCGCAGGGCAGTGGTTTTGTAGTTAACGGCGGCTGACCACAACCAAACCAGATTAACCGTAGAAACAGTACTCCCCAGGTTATCATACACCTGGTCTTTTTGGTTAAAGTTGCCCACGGCCAAATCCAGGTCGCCATCGTTGTTCCAGTCTCCCCAAGCCACACTGGTGGTGTTACCCACCACCGATGCCGTCCAGACCAGACTCAAGGTACCATTATTATTTTGATACAGTTGGTTAGGCTGGTTGTAGCGCCCTACCGCCAAATCCATATCGCCGTCGCCGTCGTAATCTCCCCAGGCTACGCTTTGGGCAGCAGATGCAGCCAGAGTCTGGGTTAGCTCAAAACCGTTGTAGGCTGTGTTGCGGTAAATTCGCACCCCCTGGTCACCATCGGCGGCGGCAAGGTCCGGCAAAATATCGTTGTTGAGGTAGCCCCAAGCCACGCTATATGTTGAATCGGATTGAGGCGACTGCCACGCCGGATTGGAGTTTAGCGTACTACCCTGGTTGATGTACAACCGGTTGGGATCGCCGTTGTTGCCCACTACCAAATCGGGCCGGCCCAGATTATCCTGATTGATGTCGGCAAAGAACTGGCTGTAGGTGTTGTCTGCCGGGGCAGCAATCCACACCGGCAGCGATGTATAACTTCCGGAACCCTCATTGCGGTACAGAAAATTCTGGCCGTTTGGGCCCAGAACCATGTCTAGGTCTCCATCCCCTTCAATATCACCCAGTACAGCATTACGGGCCAGCGGATTGGGGCTAAAAGCAAAGCTGCCAAAAAAGGTGCCATCGCCGTTATTGCGGTAGAGTTTGGTAGCGCCGTCTGTGCCGTAAAGCAAATCCAGACTGCCGTCATTGTTCACATCGCCCCATTCCACGCTATGCGACACAAAGGACGATACCAACCCTTTTGCATATTGCTGCAAAAACGGAGCCTTGTTGCTAAAGAGCCAGTTTTCGGCCAGAAAATTGGTGAAAATAATGTCCAGGTCGCCTTCGCCGTCTGTATCTACCCCGCGAATGGACAGGATTGCCCCTTTGCCGGATGTTGCCAGTGTGTACAGCAGCGAAAACGCGCCGCCGCCATATTTGTAAATTTGAGGCGCGCTGTCAAACGGGGCAATCAACAGTTCAAGCTGCCCGTCGCCGTCAATGTCGGCCCAATCCAGCGCGCCGATGGGGACGGTCATCGTTAATGAATGGGTCCGGGTAAACGTACCATTGCCGTTATTGTGATACACTCGGAATCCACCGCTGGAGACGGCGGAAAAGCTGAGATAATTATCAGAAGCAAAAGCCGCCGCCACATCCAGATAACCGTCACCATCGTAATCACCCCAGGCCAAATCTTGTGCGTGTTTGAAATTTGCCGGGGGATTATCTACATTTTCAAGTTCAATAAAATTGGAATCTGTGAGTACGCCCGCGTTATTTTTAAACACGCGGAGCAGCAGGGTTGTGGCAGAAGAAGACGCATCAAAATTGTACCCTACGGCCAAATCCGGGTCGCCGTCATTTTCCACGTCACCCCAGGCGGCGCTGTAGGCCTTGCGAACAGGATAAGCGCTATAATTGACAAATGGCGGGCTGAACAGGCAGTAGCTGCTGTTGGTATTGGCTGGGTCGCTGCGGTTGAATTTGCCGGTCTGGTCATTTTTGTAGAGATGTACGGTGCAGCCGCCCCAATAGTTTATCATTGCCAGATCAGGGTAGCCGTCCGGCTGGTTGCCCGGCAGAGGGCCGGTAAAATCGGCGGCGGCAATGCGCCATACGCCATCGTTGGTATCAAACTGGTCGTACTCAACAAAGGCATCCGTGCCGTTGAACTGGTACAGGTAATTTTTGCCGGTATAGTTGTACGTACCGCCATCGGGCAGCAAACTGTCTGGGGTTACCCATTGCCCCCCCACTACCAGTTCCAGATAGCCATTGCTGTTACCGTCAAAATCGGCCCATTGAACGCTTTCGGCCGGGTGCGCGCTGCCGTTCCAGAACATTTCAAATTGCCCCTGCCCCTTGTTACGGTACACATAAACGCCGCCATCCCACGACACCATGGCCACATCCAAATTACCGTCGTTGTCAAAATCACCCCAATCCATATCAGACGTGCCACCGACAGGGCCATTTTTGGTACAAAGTTCCGGGGCCGATGACAAGACAAATCGTCCGGTTTGCGCAATGGGCGCCTGGGTTACGGTAGTGTTCAAAAGTAACGGGTTACTGATAGCAAAGCCGAGTGTATTATCGCTGCGGGTATAATTGAGCGTGGCCTGATTATTAAACTGACTACCCACCGGCTGGCACAAAACCTGAGCTTTGATCTGCAAATTCAGGGGGAATATCTGGGTCAACGTGGTGGTTGAGGTAAAAACCCACCTGACCTTTGTGGGCTGTGAAACTTCTACACTGCCAACGCGGGTGGTTACACTGGTGGTGCTGTATTGTACGGTACAATGCCCTACTTCTGTTACACATTGCGCATTGGCAAAAACACCGACCGGGAGCTGGTCTTCAACATAAATTTCCTTGACTGTCTCACCGGTGTTGACAACTCTCAGGGTGTAGGTCAGCCAATCGCCGTTGTACCCGGTGCCGGTTACAGATTGTTGCAGAGACAAGCTGGCCGCAAGCGGACGGGCCGGGGGACGGCTGTTCTGTACCGTGGCGTTCGAAATCAACTGATTGTTGGCCCGAGCCGGCACGGGTGACAACCACGCCAGCGTTCCCCAGGCCGGCAATCCCAAAAATAATGCAAGTATGACAATTATAAAAAATCTGAAGGTAAGTTTGCTAGATGTCATGGTCACAGGCCGTAGACTTTCAATTACGGGCAGGGTGTGCTGTACCAGCTATTCAAACTGGCCGCCGATTCAAGGTTGCTGCCGGAAACGTTTTTATAGACTGCCACCACGTAGTAGCCCTTGCCGCACGTAGGAGAGACATAATCCACATATTGCTTGGCGCCGTCTTTGGTCAACGTGCCCTCATTGGCAACTACGCTGTAACTGCCGCCCGGCACGGTGGCCCGGTACACCCGAAATCCTTCGATGGCATCTTTGTTGGGGTCGGCGGCCCACTGCCAGGAAATTGTATTTTGCCCGCTGCTCACGTCTTCAACACCGGTTACGGTGTGCGGCGGGTCCGGCGGCGGTGGGTCAATCAGCGTTACTTCAATTGAAGCCGTAACCCGTTTACCTTCGCTGTTTTCGGCAATTAGCCGGTAATTCCGAATCTGCCCCACACCCGGCACAGTGACCAGCACATTAGACTGCCCGGCGGGGTCAACCTCGGAAGATGCACCATCATCCGGCACAAACGTTACTTTGGCTGCCTGGTTTACTTCCCAACCAAAGGTCACAGTGGTGTTTTCCTGAACCTGGTAGCGGCGCGGACTACTGCCGCCCTGATCAACAACCTTGGGCGAACCCGGCGACGAAATGACAAAATTGGCAATTGAAGCCGGCGGAATTGGTGTGGCGGTGGGCGGCGGCGGCGTACTGGTAGGCGCCGGCGTGGCGGTGGGTGTAGGTTCGTTGACGGTAATATCCACTGTGGAACTGGTTTTCTTGTCCTGGTTGTAAGCGGTTAAAACAAACAGGGTGGAATCCTGCACGGTCATGGTCACCGAACCTTCGCTGTCAAGCCCAGTGATGGGGCTGTTGAGTGTGGGGCCGCTCACTTCTACGTTGGTCACCTCGCCGGTTACTGACCAGCTCAGCTTCACCTGTTCGGTAGCGCCCTTGAGCAAAATCAGGCTGGTTGGGTCGGCGGTAAAGAATTTAATTTGCGGCGCGTCCGGTTCCGGCGTTGCGGTTGGGGCCGGCGTTACCCACACGGTCAGGCTTTGCGGTTTGGCAGCCGACGGCCCGTTTGACGCGTTCAGTACGTAGTTGGTGGTTTCCAGCGGGGCCTGGCTGATGGTTTGTGACGCCGGCAGGCCGTCGCCAATGCCCAGCACGCTGACTTTATCGGTTCCCTCTACAGACCACTCAATGGTGGTGCTTTCTCCGGCTACAATTGCGGGTGGGTTGGCGTAAAAGCTGACAATGGCCGGCGTTGGCAGCGGGGTGGGCGTGGGAGAAGCCACCTTGATAATGAACGGGTCAGACCGAACGGGTGTGGCAATGTACGGGTTGCTGGCCTCAAGATAGTAGGTGGTTTCCCTATCCAGCGGCCCGGTGTCCATTGAGCCGCTGTTTCCCGGCAGAGGTTTGGGATTGCCGTCGGCCTGATTGATTAAATTAACCGTGTCTGCGCCGTCAACCTGCCACGAGAGCAGCACACTCTCTCCACTGACCACGGCCTGTTTATCGCCGCCAAACGTGGCGATGTTCGGGGGAATTGGCGTGAGAATGATAGAAACTGTGCGCGGGTCTGTGCCAAACCAGGTTGGGTTCAGACGCGACAGCCAGTTGTCGGCCTTGAGTTGGTAGCTGGCGTTGGCGGTGGGAACCACGGTTACGCTCCCCTGCGGGCTGTCGAGCGGCTCCGGCCCCAACTCAGGAATTGTCAGCCGCGAAAACGGCGAACCTTTCCAGTTGAGCGTGGCCGATTGGCCGGCCAGAAGCACCTTTTTGGTTGAACCATCCACATTAAACGTGGTAATGCGTGGTTTAAAAATAATGACAATCAAAACCATCAACAACAGCGCAAACAGCAGCAACAGCAGCGGGCCAATCAGCGGCGCGGTCTGCAACCGGCCCAACATTGAGCGTGGCGCCTGTGACCCTTCGGGCATGGTGGTGGTGATGGTAAACGGGTAGGCGTGTTTGCGCAGAGCCACCAATTTGCGCGAGTGGGGAGAAATCAGCATGGGCAGTGACATCACCTGGTCAGGCGGAATCCTGAACTCGGCCAGGTTTGCCAGCTTCACATTTTCGCCGGGTATCTGGAACTCAAAGTTGCAGCCCCGTTCATCATCCCGACCGTCAATCTGAAATAACGCGTTGCTGTTGCCTTTATTGGTAATGTCAATTGACGCGTGAGCCGACCGTTTGAACCAGGAAATTGACTGCTGGCGAGGGGTAATTTCACCCACACCAAATTCGTAAAACGGGCTGATATTCAACGTTGCACCCCGCCGGCTGACCCGGCCGGGGTAGTTGTAAGATGTAACAACCAGCGCAAAATAGTGCGGGCCGGCCAGACTGCTCGGCAGCCGCGGCGGGGTAATGTTGATGGTAACGGTGGCCCGGTTGCCTTCGTACAAGTTGACGTGCGGCGGCGATATAGTGACCCAACTGTCGTCCAGCCCTTCTACCCGAACAGTAAACGTTGCCACCAAATCACCGCCGTTGACCACGGTCAACTGGTACGAGGCCGTTTGCTCAACCTCTACCGAAGCCTCGGTGGCCAGAAACTCGGTGACAATCACTTCATCTTCCTGATCAACCACCGGGGCAGAAAAGCGGCCTTCCGGTTGGCGCAAACCGTAGCGTGCCGCCGACGGGGGCGCAGGGTTGCCGGCAACTACCGGCAACGACTCCGGGGCAGAAACCGGCGGGGGAATGATGACAGGACGGCCGGTTTGCAGACCCGTTTCTGTTGCAAATGACGGTGCAGGGGTAGCGGGTTGAGCAGGGGCAGGCGTTGGCGCGGGTTGGGCCGGCACGGGAATGGTGTGAGCCGGTTCGGCAGTTGGCCGGTGGGTGTTCCCTTCAAAAAGAATTAACGTGTGATGCCCCAGTTCAATATGCTGCAGGTGATGCACCGGCACGGCTTGCTGGGTTGGCAGCAGTTGTCCGCCCACCCGCACCATTCCCTGGCCGCTCACCAGCATCAGCCGGTACGGTTTTTCACGGTGGTACAGAATGGCTTGCAGCGGAACCGTGCCGGGGCCAACAATCACCACATCATTTTCCGGGTGCTGGCCGATATTTGTAAACCCCTTGGCCGGGTTCAGTTGATAAAAATCAACTTCTCCGTTTGGGCCGATAATTTCTAACTGGTCCATGACATTTTGCCGTTGTCTAATTTTTGCATGCGTATCAACTCACCAAATCAACGAG
>RFJF01000191.1 GCA_003695455.1 Chloroflexota bacterium | reverse complement strand
TTGCTGAGGAATTCAAAATGGAGCTCGTCGCGCACGTGTTGGGCAAAGGCAAGCAGGTGTTCGCGAGCCACCACCAGCGTGTCGGCTTCGGCGGTGACGGCTTCTGCACCCAGCGCTTCATTGATGGTTGCTGCCAGCGCCGCAGCTTCATCGGTGGGGGTAATATCCCACACCGGCACTTTGGGCGGTTTGACCACCCGTTTGGGGCGCGGTTTGTCACCGGATTCTTCCTCTTCCGGCTGCTCGGCGGCCTTGCGCGCTTTTTCCAGCTCAGACTTAATCAGGGGAATCTCACGCGGGTCCACCAAATCCGGTCCCAAAATCGGCACGGGGATGGCATCTCGTGGGTCATCTTTGCGGTACCACGGCACCGTTTTAATGGATTGGCTCTGGATTTTCTTTTGCAGGGTGATAATGCCGTTCAGCAGGGCTTCCGGAGTGGGCGGGCAACCCGGCACGTACACATCAACGGGGATGAATTTGTCAATGCCGGACACCACGTTGTAGCCTTCTTTAAAGGGGCCGCCGCCGCTGGCACACGCGCCCATGCTGATGACATACTTTGGCTCCGGCATCTGGTTGTAAAGCCGAACAATTTGCGGCACCATCTTTTTGGTGACCGTGCCGGAGACAACCATCATGTCAGACTGACGGGGCGTGGCCCGGAACAGCGCCGCGCCAAAGCGGTCCTGGTCGTACCGGGCGGCGCCGGCGGCAATCATCTCGATGGCGCAACAGGCCAGACCAAAGGTCATGGGCCACAGAGAATACGCCCGCCCCCAGTTGTACAATGCATCTAACTTGGCCAAAAAAACGTTGTTTCGCAGTTCTTCCGGAACACCGGCATCTTCTGCGGGCTTTTGAGATACCTCTACGGTCATATCAATAAAACTCCTCCTGTCCCATCGTTGGACCGGACACCACCATATATCCAGTTTTTGCGGGAAAACACACCAAATGCAGGGTGTGTGTCCCTTTTTTCACACGGCGCTAACTATACCACACTGCCCGCTTTCTTGTCAAAGCAATCCCGCCTTTGATTTATTATAAATTTTATGATAAAATTTTGCTTCAATACCGACGTTAGTTTCACAATCAGGCGTCAATTCAACCAAACGCACAAAAATTCGGGCGCCACAGCATGGGGGTTACATTGCACGAAACCCGGCAAAAAATTATTGAACATCTCAAAGAAAAAGAATACGCCACGGTTGAAGAATTGGCCGGCGTGGTTGGTTTAACGCCCATGGCTGTGCGCTACCATTTAAACGTGCTGCAAAGCGAAAACCTGATTCACGCCGCCGATGTGCGCCGCCCTTCGGCGGGGCGAGGCCGGCCGCAGCAGATTTACCAGCTTACCGACGCCGCCGATGAACTGTTTCCGGTGGATTATTTTGGGCTGACCGGCTACCTGCTGGATGAACTCACCACCCGGCTCGGCAAAAAGGGCGTGCATGAGCTGTTCACCAACATTGCCGAGCGGCTGGCCCACGAAGCGCCGCCGCCCAAAGCGCACCAAACTACGGCAGAACGGCTCAACGAACTGGTGGCGTTTTTATCGGGCAAAGGTTTTGTGGTAGATTGGGAAGCCGCCGACGGCGCCTACTTCATTCACGCTTACTCCTGCCCCTACCGCCAACTGGCCCGAAACCACGAATACGTGTGCCTGCTGGACAATCACGTGATTTCATCCATGCTCAATGCCGCGCCGCGGCGGGTGGCCTGTCTGTCTGCGGGCGACGCACACTGCACCTACAAAATTTCTGCCCCCGTAGAATTGATGACGCCGGCGTGAGTCAGTGCAGCCGGCCAAATTTTCATTCAACGGCAAACCGGTGTAAACTATCAATCTCCGTTCTCTTTTTTTGAGGAGGGTTATGTTCTTTCAACATATCGGTTAAATTGAGAACAGTGCCGTTCTCTGCCACACCCGGAACACACCAACCTGTTCAATCAAGGAGGTTACTTTACCGTGAAGGACCAATTTGGAAGAGAAATCAATTACCTGCGAATATCGCTGACAGACCGGTGCAATTTGCGCTGCGTGTACTGCATGCCCATGACCGGCCTGACGTTTGTGCCAAATGACAAACTGCTCACCGCAGATGAACTGGAACAGACTGTTCGTGCGGCGGTGGAGGCGGGCTTTAAAAAAGTGCGGCTCACCGGCGGAGAACCCACGCTGCGCAGCGATATTGTGGACATTGTGCGTCGCATCACCGCCATTGACGGCGTGGAAGAAATGGTGATGACCACCAACGGCTACCGGCTGCCGCACATTGCCCGCGATCTGGCCGCCGCCGGTATGAAGCGGGTTAACATTCACGTCGACTCGCTGAACGGCGACTCGCTGCCCAGGCTGATGCGGCTGGGCAATCTTGACAAAGCCTGGGCCGGCATCCGCGCCGCCGAGGAAGCCGGGCTGACGCCCATCAAACTGAACGCTGTCATCACCCGCGGATACAACAATGAGGCCGCCGCCGAACTGGCCCGGCTATCGCTGGACCACCCGTGGCAAATCCGGTTTATTGAACTGATGCCCTTTGGCGGCCCCACAGAAATTCAACTGGAACATTACGTGAGTAGTGAAGAGGTGAAGGGCTGGATTGAGCAGGAAGTTGGCCCGCTGTTTGCGGTAAACAACGGCCATCTTGACGGCGAAGCACGGGTGTACCGGCTGGCCGGCGCAGAAGGCACCGTTGGGTTCATCAGCCCCATCAGCAACCCCTACTGCGATGATTGCAACCGCATGCGGCTCACCGCCGACGGGCGGTTGCGGCTGTGCCTGCTCAAGGATGATGAACTTAATTTGCGCACCGTGCTGCGCAACGGCGGCAGCCACGCCGACCTGGTAGAAATGTTCAAAAAAGCCATTTACCACAAACCGGTGGGACATTCGCTCAAAGACGGCAGTTTTGCCCAAAACCGCACCATGAGCCAGATTGGAGGGTAACACCGGTCATCGGCGGTATTTGACAATTCCTCAAATTCAAATATACTGCACGTTTGTGCCTGGGGCTGTAGCTCAGCTGGGAGAGCGCGACAATCGCACTGTCGAGGTCAGGGGTTCGAATCCCCTCAGCTCCACAACCACGTGTAGTTGTTCATTGATAATTGTTAAATCCGGGGCTGTAGCTCAGTTGGGAGAGCGCTTGAATGGCATTCAAGAGGTCAGGGGTTCGAATCCCCTCAGCTCCACACAAAACCTTCATCAAATTTGGTGAAGGTTTTTTATTTTCAACCCATATCTGATTCGCCCATTCATTTATTATCCGGTAAAATAAGCCAAATTTTCTGCACAAGGGAGAACAGTTCAATGGCAATACCAAAGTCCGAATTCATCTGGTTTGATGGCGAATTTGTGCCGTGGGATGAGGCAAAAATTCACGTGCTGTCACACGTACTGCACTACGGCACCAGCGTATTTGAAGGGATTCGGGCGTACCAAACCCCGGCCGGGCCGGCGGTACTGGGGCTGGATGCTCACGTAAAGCGATTTTTCAACAGCGCCAAAATCATCAACATGCCCATTCCCTTTACCCCGGCGAAAATCAGCCAGGCCATTCTTGAAACAGTTGCCGTGAACAAACACAACGGCTGCTACATCCGCCCGCTGGCCTTCCGTGGCTACGAGGTGCTGGGGGTAGACCCGCGCGCCTGCCCGGTGCAAACCATCATTGCCACCTGGGAGTGGGGCGCGTATCTGGGCGCGGACGCCATTGAAAAAGGGGTTGATGTGGGCATTAGCAGTTGGCGGCGCATGGCCCCGGACACCCATCCCTCGATGGCCAAGGCCGGCGGCAACTACATCAACAGCCAGATGGTGGTGATGGAAGCCAAACGCCACGGCTACGTTGAAGGGATTGTGCTGGATGTTTCGGGCTACGTCAGCGAAGGCAGCGGCGAAAATATTTTTGTGGTGCTTGACGGCGTCATTTACACCCCGCCGCGCGGCAACTCCATCCTCACCGGCATTACCCGCCAATTTGCCATTACCCTGGCCGAAGAAAAAGGGTACAAAGTGGTAGAACAGCAAATTCCGCGCGAAATGCTGTACATTGCCGACGAACTGTTCTTTACCGGTACCGCCGCCGAAATCACGCCCATCAAAACGGTAGACAGCAAAGAAATCGGCAGTGGCGCGCGCGGCCCCATCACCAAAGAAATTCAGAGCGAATTCTTTGCCATCACCACCGGCGAAATACCGGACCGCCACGGCTGGTTGACGCCGGTTAACCCGGCCTGACAACCCGGGGTTGACAACCGTGGTATAATGGTCATCAAACAGCAGGTTTGCGTTTTGAGCGTTACCCAGTACAATCGGGGCGGTAACATGTTTGGCAAACAGATTTTCACAACCGCATTTGAAAGCAGAACCCGGCGGTCATCCCGTTCGGTTCTGCTTTTGTTGTGTGGAAACCTTAGTAGCTCAACAGAATACCCGGCCCGGCGGCTCCCCCTGTGGGGGAGATAACCATTTACTTGTGCTGTACCAAAGCCGGTCGGGATGACCGGCTTTTTTTATTTTTTGACAGGATTAACAAAATTTACATGATTTATGGATTTTAGCAGGATGATGGAAAATGAAGCTTTAACCAAAGTAATCATTGGGAGTGCTTTCAAAGTTCACAACACCCTGGGTACCGGTTTTCTGGAAAAGGTCTATGAAAATGCCCTCTGTGTTGAACTCAAAAAACAAGGTTTGCAAATCAACCAACAATTTCCCATTGA
>RFJF01000190.1 GCA_003695455.1 Chloroflexota bacterium | reverse complement strand
CCCCTTTTTGGAAGTGACGCTGGATGTAGGGATAAATAATCAATACAGGAATAATAGAACAGACCAGCACTGCAAAGATGTAGGAATCAGAGGAGTAGGGTAAATCTATAGGCATATCATCAAACATTTTTTGATAATTCTCAATCAAGATACGCATATAAACTTGCAGTGGTAGTTCTGTGGGGTTTGGTAGCAACATTCGGGCCCAGAAATAACCATTCCAACGGCTGGTGGCATAAAATAAGGTCACGGTGGCCAGCGCTGCTTTGGACATGGGTACATAAATTTGGCTTAACATTTGAAATTCATTGGCCCCGTCAATGAGAGCGGCTTCCTCAATCTCTTTGGGGATCACTTGAAAGAAACTACGCAGCAAGATGATGTTGAAGGCCTGTACACCAAAAGCAACAATGATGCCCCACCGATTGTCAACCCCCAGATTGGTGTAATTCAAAAAAAGCGGAACCATGCCGGCGCTAAACCACATGGTAAACACAACAAAAAAGTTAAATTGCCGGCGGAATAACAAACGTCTTTTAGAAAGGGCATAGGCGCCCGTTACCGAGATAATAATGCTCCAGGCAGTTCCAAAAAAGGTGTAGAACAGGGTGTTGATAAAGGAAATCCATAAGCCCTTATCCTGATAGATCAGCTCATAAACCTGAAAGGTTACATCTTTGGGAAACAGAATAACTTGTCCCGATTCGTAGGCTGTTTTGCCGCTGATCGAGGCAGAAAAGGCGTAGAATACCGGGTAAAATGCCGCCAGACTAAAGGCGACTACCAATGAAACGGCCAATACTTTGAATACCAATTCGGATGTGCTTATACGATCCGCAAAAGAGAATTTAGGTTTATTTTTAGTTAAAGTTGCCATGATGCCTCTCTACCAAAGAGAATTGTCTGAAATTTCACGACTAATAAAGTTAGCCCCAACCACCAACGCAAATCCGATTAACGATTCGAACATCCCTGCCGCAGCCCCCATAGATTGATTGCCGCCTTCTAACCCAATCCGTAGCACAAAGGTGCTTAGCACATCGGCCGTCTCATAGGTGTTGGCGTTGTAAAGCAGAATGACCCGTTCAAAGCCTACCGCCAACATTTGACCAATCCTGAGCACAATCATAATAATGAGCGTCGGCGCTATTCCGGGGAACGTTACAAACCGGATTTCCTGCAATTTGTTGCCGCCATCCACTTTGAGAGCTTCGTACAAGACCGGCGATATGCCCATAATGGCGGCAAAATAGACAATAGAACTATAGCCGGCCTCCTTCCAGATGCCGGTCATAATAAATATGGGGCGGAAATAATCGGCATTTTGCATAATTTTGGTCGTTGTATCGATTACGCCCAAATCAATCAGGAATTGGGCAATTACCCCGGTAGTGACCTCACCGTTGAATAACAAGGTTAGCACCAGGCCCGTGATGGTTACCTCTGAAAGAAAATGGGGTAAATAAGAAGCGGTTTGCGTTATTCCGCGCACGCCACCGTGGGCAATCTCGCTAAAAAATATGGCCAGCAAGATGGGAATCGGGAAACCGAAAATAAAACCATAAAGACTGATCACAAACGTGTTGCGAAATGCCCGCCAAAACTGGGGCGCAAATGTACCGTTAATTAAAGAGACAAAATTTGCAAACCCAACAAAATCACTGTCCCACACCCCCAGGTTTGGCTGATAGTTTTTGAAAGCAATCAGCAACCCGGCCAGCGGTTTGTAAAACCATAAACCGTACCAGATTACCATGGGTAGCAACAACAAATACAGCCGATAATCCTTCAGAATGATCAGGGCATACTTCAAGAACTTGTTTTGCTCTTCCTGGTTTTGCACAGCAATATTGTTTTGAATCATCAAACACTCTCCTTTGCTATGTGATTATCTTTTGCACACATATACAACCTCCTTGTCATCACATTTAAGTTACCTCCGTAGGTTTCTTCTCCCAGGTAATGCGGGATTCTCCTGAATTGACAGGGAAGCGAATGAGATTAATTACCGGGTTGATTTGCGCATTAATGGGCTGGTCATTGCAATGAACGGTATCCATCGCGCCCGTTTTCCTCACACTCAGCCAGGATGGCCGTTTACTGACCACTACACACTTCTCTGCCGATAACGCTATCTCTACAGGCATTGAGGCCATGCACTGCAATTTGTCATTAAGCCATACGTTGGTCATACCGCCGGCCCAAATAGTCTCGTTATCGAGGGTTGCCACCACCCATTTGGCATCGGTTGACAACAATTTTGGAATGACCAACCGAGACCGGCCGTTTGCAAACGCCACAATCCGCGTTTTTCCGTTTCTTGTAACCTTGACAGCCGTGCCGCCCTCGCAAGCCAGCGAGACAACTTCGGCCGGGTTGCAGCCAGGGTCTGCCAAATCAAGAGCGACCAAGAATCGGGTCTGCGCGCAAGCTTCTGCCGGACGCAGCGCCAACGTATGCTGGGTACGGCGAATGATCCAATCCGGTTTGGCCGACGTGGGGTTGGCCGTAATTTCCTGCGCCTGCACGGTGTGGGTAAATTCGGCGGGGGCCAGCACCAAAACCTGCATGGCGCTGCGCCCGGCGGTTACGGCAAAGGCGCGGCTGCCAACAGGCCGGGGCGGGGCGTCGGTTTGCAGCAGCCAGTCGTAGGTGTGGGGCCGGCTCGATTGCAAATCATCACAAATGATGACCAACTGCGCCCCCACCCGCACAATCTGCCGCTGAAACCGGCCAAGCTGTAATTCCGGCGCGTAAGCCGGGGCTGCTTCACCGCAGGCGTACGTCAGTTCCGGCAAGGCAAACCAGCTTTCCAGCCGCCCGCCCCACTCCGGCCCCAACCCGGCAAAGGCGTTGTATCCTCCGTCGGCGTACTGCCCGCGGCCGTCAACCAGCACGGTGCTGTGGTTTTGGGTGAGTTTGGCCTTGCTGTAACCTTCGTCCACGGTCAAATAATCGTTACCGCGAATTAAAATGAAGCTGTTTTCATCGGGGTGTTCGTGGCTGGCCTTGATGATGTCCCAGCCGTTTTTGCGGTTCAGCGTGTGGCCCAAATGCCATCCTTTGCGGCCGTTGGGCGTGCCGCATTTAAACGCCAGTACCGTTGCATCGGCCTGCCAGCCGGTGCGGGTGCTGACCACGCCCATATCCGGGAAAACTTTGGTCAGCGGCAGAGAATCAAGGGGGATGGGAGAGACGGCGGGGTCGTACCAGACAAAATCAAGCCAGGCTTCCGGCAGCAGGCCGGGTTTAACCAGCCCTTCGCGTCCTTCGCGTTCCCACTCGCCGGTTTGCTCAAAATGTTCGGCCAGCCACTGGGCGTGCCCGTTTTGGTACAGGCCGGCCAGCCGGTAGTAAACCGCCCGCGAGTGGGCGCTGCGCCGGTCGTGCCCGTCGCCAAAGTTAAGGGTATCTACCAGATTTGGCCCGCTAAAATACAGGCGGAACTCAAATGCGTGGCGCAGAAATTCCGATTGGTGCAAATCAATGCCGGCCTGCTCCTGAAACAGGTGCGCGCCAATGAGCAGCCACGGAAAGCCGTAGCGCCAGTAAACCGGCCCCTCGTAATCCGAACCGTCTTCCGGAAAGGCTGCCAGCACAGCTTGCAGGTTTTCCAGCGCCCGCGCCGACCAGGCCCGGGTTTCGGGGTGGTCTGTTTGCAGGGCGTAGGCTGCGGTTGCCAGCCCGCCGTAGCAAATCCAGTTGTGGTTTTGCCAGTAGGCCGAGCCCCACCAGCGCCCTTCGGTTTCCAGCGCAAAGTTGTACAGCAGCCGCCCCTGCCGGAGCAGTTTGTTTTGCAGCGCATCCAGCTCGTCAGCCGGCAAGTGGCTGCCAATCCAATTGTACGCCAGGCCAAAACCAAACAGCAGCCAGGCCGCGTCCAGATCGTGGTCGGGCATGCGGGCCAGCCCCCAATGGGGGTAGTTGAGGCCCACCTTCAGCCAGCGGCGGGTGGCAGCAAGGTAATCCGTCTGCTCAGTCAGCAACCAGGCCAGGCTCAGGTTTGCTACGGCCATGCCAATGTAGGTGATGGAATCGCGGGGGTGTTCGGCGGGCGGCAGGTAGTGTTTGTACGTGTCTGCCTGTTGCAGCAGCCGGCTCATTTGACGGGCGTGCGTTGTTTGGCCCAGTTTGCGCCATTCTGCAATTGAGTGTGCTTGTAAAAATAAATAATTTGTCATTTTACAGTTGAACTATAGTGGTTTGATACCGTTGCTGTGTGCCAACGGTACGGCCAATCAAAACATGTCGCCGTTGCTGCGGGTAGCGGGATGTGCCGGGCGATTTACCCAGTAACAGGGTAAACGGCTGTTCCCCGGTCAGCGTCAGCCGATAGAAATTTGAGCGATAATTAATGTCGAAGGACACGCTTTCATTTACATGGCTTTGTGAGTGCAGTTTGATATATGACCCCGCGCCCCCGTTTGCCAATGGACCTGACAGTGGTTGTGAATCAAGTGGGGATTTGATATCGCCATCAAGATGAAAAACCCAGTCAAAAGTGTGTGTTTCATTGGATTGGACGGCTACTTTGTCCAGAATGGTGTTTTCTTTCATTTCTGTGGTGCGTTTAAAGGTAACGCCGGGGTAAGCCTCGGGGGCTGAGGTTGTAAGGCAATGTCCATCCCAATCGAGCAATTCACCGCCGCAGTTGGCGTGTGATTGCCCATCAACCACCAGCGTATTGTGGGCGTAGCTGTGTGGATACCACGCCTTTCTGGCAGGCAAACCATACAGCGGACTGCCCGCATCGCGCGAAAAGGGCCAAACGGTTAAACTGAGCCGGTCGTACTGGTGGTGAGACCCTCGGTAGGGGCCAAACGGAACCAGGGCTGCCAACATTTTATCCGTGCGCAAAACGGCAATGCCGGATTTTTTCAGAATGGTGTGCCCGGTAGCGACAGAGCCGGTTGTTGTTGTTTCTCCGGGCCCATACAACAACGCGGCCCAATTGTCTTGTGTGGCATTTTGCCGCCGGTAGGCGGCGCGCAGTATCCATGCAAATTTGTTCCGTGGCTGTGCGGCATTCAGAATTTCAAATGCCTGACAAATTTCCGAATCATAGATGCTGTCTTGCCAATATGAGCCATCCGACAGGTCTGGAATTGACCCATCCGGCCAGGCCAACTGCGCAAAGGCACACCCCATGCCTGTCAGGGTTTGGCCCTGGCTTCCGGTTACCGTGTACAGATTAACGTTATTTACCTTTGCCGCTTCGGCCAGAATCAGGTATGCCAACAAAACAAAATTGTGATAGTAGGGCGATCCTTCATATTCAAGGCCATCGGCAAAAATTGCTTTATCAAGATGGGCCGTGAAACCGGCGGGCGGCTGAACGGCGCGCTCAATCAACGCCGGGTCATTCAACGCAAAGCCCAGACACCCGATTGTCACGTTCAACCAGGCCATGTAGTTGCTTTCAATGCGATTTTGGGCGATTAATTTATCTTGAGCGCGAGTCATTACGTTTGCCAACGGCTGCCACAAATCTTGCGTCAATTGTGCTTGCAATGTGCTGTCAAGGGTGTCTGCTACCAGGTCATAGGTGTGAATGAGGGGGATTGCCCACAATGCTTCGGTGAGCGCCTGATTGAAGGCATGGCCGGTTAACATCCACGTTTCTGCATCAGATTGGCCATCCAGCCGGCTGTAAAAGCCGGCGTATTGGGCCAGGATAGAAACAGCCGTTTCCCGGCCAGATTCTACCCCCAACACCACATACGCCAGTGCCGCTTCTCGGGCTAAATCTGCTATTTGCCGGTGCCGCCACACCCGCCAGGCTGCATCATACTTTTTGCCGGCACACACGTGACCGGCCGGACAGGCATGGTAATCGGAGAGATTTCCATTGTACCGGAGCGGCAACCAATGTTCAGGGCAAATGTAGTTGTGAATCCATCCCCCGGCTTCTTCAGGAATTTGGCCGGGCCGGCGGTGCCATTCGGCAACGCGATGTTGCACGGCTTGCCAGCCTTCTGCTGCCCACGATGTTGATCCAATTTTCTGTCTGGCCTGTTCAATGGTGGCCTCAGAAAATAAACGCATCGTGTTCTATTCCTAAATACCGGCGCCGGCAGCTTTTTTGCAGGCCCTGGTTGCAAAATACGTAACAAACAATCAAGACAATAACCTTAAAATATCAGGCAAAATAGAGGCCGCCGTTGATTTCGGCGATTTCTCCGGTGATAAATGAGGCCAGTTCTGACACAAAGTAAAGAACAGTTCCGGCTACGTCGTCGGGGGTGCCGCCTCGCTTGAGCGGGGTGTTGTTGATGGCGGCCTGCTTGCCGGCATCGGTGTTGAAGGTATCGTGGAAGGGGGTTTCAAGAATCAGGCCGGGAGCTACGGCGTTCACGGTAATGCCTTGGGCCGCAACTTCTTTGGCCAGGCCGCGGGTAAAGGCAATAATAGCCGCTTTTGAAGTAGCGTAGGCCGTGGCCCCGTTCCCGCCGCCGTTGTGCGCCGCCAGCGAGGACATGTTTACAATTCGGCCCCAGCCGGTATTCATATATGGCAGCACGGCGCGGGTGCAGTAAAACGTGCTGGACAGGTTTACATCAATGGTTTTGTGCCAGTGTTCATCGCTCATTTCCACAATTGGCGAGCGCCCAACCAGGTGACCGGCATTGTTCATTAAAATATCAATGTGCCCACCCAACGCCTGTGTGGCTTGCGATACCACCTGATTGACCTGTTTACTGTTGGTGGCATCCAGTTGAAGGGCAAACGCCTTGCGCCCCAGTTCCTGAATGGCCTGGGCGGTTGCTTCGCCTTCGGACTGGTGTGAAAAGTAAGTCAGCGCCACATCTGCGCCGCAGCGGGCCAGCGCCAGCGAGACGGCTCGCCCGATGCCAATATTTCCGCCGGTGACCAGCGCGGTTTTGCCGGTAAGGTTGATGTCCATTGTTTTCTCCTGTGTTAGTTTTGCAAACAACGGGCCGTAGAAGCCCGAACAATTAATTTTGGCGACAGAACCTGGTGGCCCAATGGTTCGGTGCATGTTTCTTGCAGCCGGCCCACCAGCCGCTCAACGGCCAGCCGGGTGATGTCTGTAATGGGTTGGTGAACGGTGGTCAGCGGTGGCTGAACTACTTCGGCCAAAACAATATCATCCACCCCCACTACCGATACATCCTCTGGCACATTTAACCCTAAATCACGAGCGCCGGCGTACACGCCAAAAGCGTACATATCGTTAATGGCAATGATGGCCGTGGGGGGATGGGTTTTGCTGAGTAAATCGTGCGCGCCCTGCCGGCCTAAATCCACGGCGGCGGCATCGCCAAAATTACTGGCAACGCCTTCCCAGACAAGTTGCGGGTCCGGTTCAACGCCGGCTTCCTGAAGAGCGGCGCGGAAACCTTCGAGCCGGTCCAGCCGGTTGACGGTGCGGATAGGGCCGGATATAAAACCAATTCGACGGTGACCCAGCGCCAGCAAATGTTTGGTTGCCAGCCGGGTTACCTGTACGTTATCCACGCCGATACTGTCAATGATGACCCGATCTCCCTGCTGGGTGGGGCGGTCAAAGGCCACCACGTGCAGCCCCTTGGCTATTAAACTTTCAAGATGGGTAAATTGCACCAGCGATGACCCAAAAATAATACCTCGCACGCCGTAGCCCCAGAGTTCCTCGGCATACTGGCGCTCCCGATCCGGGTTACGGTCACTGTTGCCCAGCAACACCTGATAACCGTTTGCCAGCGCCGCCTCTTCAATCCGCCGGGCAAAAATTCCGTAAAAGGGGTTAGCCACCGATGGCACAATTAACCCGATAATAGGCGCGTGACCGGTTTTTAACTGCCGGGCGGCCAGGTTGGGGGTGTAGCCAAGCTGGTCAATGGCCTGTTGAATCCGCTCTAGTGTGCTGGGTTTCATTCGTTCGGAACGGCCGTTCAGCACATTTGAAACACTGCTGGGTGAAACCCTGGCCACACGGGCGACATCGGCAATGGTTACCTTATCCATTTATAGCTCCCACTATGAGACAGTTTTTGTTTTCAAAATCAGGAACGGGCGGGCAGTTGAGAAGAAGTTTTTGTGCAACGATTTAGTATAACGTTATACTAACACAGATTGCCAAACCTGTCAACATCTTTCTTCAAAATCAGCATCAAATTAACCATATGTGCAATTTTCAGCCCAAAAACTGGCGAATTCCGGCCACCACATTGCCCAGACAGCCAATTCTTCCCTGTTCACCCCAAAATTATTACGGCATTAATCCGGTCAAAAAAGATATAAGTGCAACGATTTACTAAATCAATACAAAAGGTCAGATTTGTGATAGCGAGTTCCCATGAACGATGAAATGGGTGCAGGGTACAGATAAATCATTTTGAAAGGCACTACATTTGAGCTGGGAACCAGGGTGAATTTGCATCGATTGTGGGCCAGAGAACACCAAGACGGCGTTAGCCGGTACCACGGTCATTTGGCTGGAAAGGTTTTTGGCAAAAGGGTCAGGTTTACTGTGGCATGGACCGGATGCAGCCAAAACTTAACCCTTCCGTGCTAAATCTCCATTTTCTTCACGTATAATTTACCCCACACCCCTAATCATGTAGGTTCTCTTGACGAAAACAATTTTGTTGGTTGCCTGCTAACTGCCACCCTGGTTAGAAAAAAATTTGTATTGTCAAGAATTGTAAATTGAGGCATAATACGCTGCCTTAAATGAACCGTAACATCAATCTTGCAAAAGGGTAAAGTATATGGTACTTGAAGCCGTTTTATCTGGATTTGTATTGGCCCTGTTTGCCCCGTGGATTTACAAAGTGGGGCGCGGTGCAGCAGGGTGGATTCTGGCACTGCTTCCCATAGGTATATTTATTTATTTTGCCACTTTTGTACCGCCGGTTGCCGAGGGAGAAACGTTTGTCTTTGCCCAAACGTGGGTTCCATCCATTGACATCAGTTTGTCATTTAACGTTGATGGTTTGAGCCTGCTGTTTGCCATGATTATCTCCGGTGTGGGCGCGCTGGTCATCATCTACGCCGGCGGTTACCTTGCCCATGACCGGGACATCAACCGTTTTTACGTGTATATTTTGATGTTTATGGCTTCAATGTTGGGCGTGGTGTTGTCTGACAACGTAATTACCATCTTCATTTTTTGGGAGCTAACCAGCATCACTTCATTTATGCTGATTGGCTACTACCATGAAAAACCTGAATCGCGCACGGCGGCGTTGCAGGCACTGCTGGTAACCGGCGCCGGCGGGCTGGCGCTCATGGCCGGGCTGGTGATGATGGCCCTGGTAGGCGGCAGTTGGGAAATATCAGAGTTGCTCAACCGCGGCGATGTGATTACCGGCAGTTCATTGTATGTGCCCATTCTGATTCTGGTGCTGGCCGGCGCGTTCACCAAATCGGCCCAGTTTCCGTTTCATTTCTGGCTGCCCAACGCTATGGCCGCGCCCACGCCGGTCAGCACTTACCTGCATTCGGCTACCATGGTCAAGGCCGGCATTTATCTGATGGCCCGCTTTAGCCCGGCGCTGGGCGGCACACAAACGTGGACTGTCGTCGTCACCTCATTTGGAGCCGTAACCATGCTGTTGGCGGCTCACATGGCCTGGCAAAAGAAAGACCTCAAACAGATTTTGGCCTATTCAACCGTAAGCGCACTGGGGATTTTAACCATGCTGCTGGGGGTGGGCACGCACGCCGCGCTGGAAGCGGCGCTGGTCTTTTTGGTGGTCCACTCAATGTACAAAGGCGGGTTGTTTATGGTGGCCGGCGCTGTTGACCACGAAGCCGGCACCCGCGACATCGCCTTGCTGAGCGGGCTGCGCAAAGCTATGCCCATTACCGGGGCGGCGGCCGTGCTGGCGGGCCTGTCAATGTCCGGTATTCCGCCGTTTTTTGGCTTTGTGGGCAAAGAGTTAATTTACGAATCCACCACCGAATTTGACATGAGCGCAATTTTGCTGACCGTGTTTGCCTTTTTGACCAACGGCCTCACCATTACGGCGGCGTTGCTGGTAGCCCACAAACCCTTCTTTGGCAGCAAACTCAGCGCCCCCAAACATCCCCATGAAGCACCGCTGACAATGTGGCTTGGCCCGGTAACGCTGGGCACGCTGGGGTTGCTGTTTGGGCTGCTGGCCGGTTGGGTAGGCGAATTTCTCATTGCGCCGGCTGTGAGCGCCGTGCAGCACCACCAAACAGAAGTGCATCTGGCATTGTGGCACGGCTTCAGCATGATTTTGCTGCTCAGTTTGGTTACCATTGCCTTTGGTGTACTGGTGTACTGGAAACATGAGGTGCTGGGGCGCTGGTTTGCGCCGTCTAACGTCATCAGCAAATGGGGGCCAGAACAGTGGTATTTTTGGTCTTTGGATGGAATGTTAGGTTTTGGCCGCTGGCAAACCCGGCTGTTGCAAAGCGGCTACCTGCGCAATTACCTGCTGATTATTATTTTCTCCACGGTGGGGCTGGGGCTGTACACACTTTCTAAATACAATGTATTTTCACAGAACACCATTTTCCGGCCCATTGATGTGACCAGCTACGAATTTATGTTTATGGCCCTGATTGTTGCCAGCGCGTTTGTTGTCACCCAGGTTCGCTCCCGGCTGGCGGCGGTAGCCGCACTGGGTGTGGTGGGTTACGGCGTTGCCATTATTTTTGTACTAGACGGCGCACCGGACCTGGCCATGACTCAGTTTTCCATCGAAACGCTCAGTGTTATTCTGTTGGTTTTGGTGCTGTACAGATTACCCCGGTTCATTCAGTTCTCCCGGAGCCGGCCCAAAAAAATCACAGAGATAACGGCGGCGCTGGCAGGCGGCGGATTTATGGCTCTGCTGGTGCTGCTGGTAACAGCGCTCCCGGCGCAATCCCGGTTGGCGCCCTATTTTGCCGAAAACAGCTACAAACTGGCCCACGGACACAACGTGGTCAACGTTATTCTGGTTGACTTTCGCGGGTTTGATACCATGGGCGAAATCACGGTGCTGGGCATTGCCGCGGTTGGCGTGTTTGGGCTGCTGAAACTGCGGCTTGATAAAACCCGGCAAACTGACACGCCGCCGGATGTTCTCACTACCCAACACCAATCCGCCGATGTATTTCCGGTGATGGAACGGGAACAAAGTTAAGGAGACTACCATGACCAGTGTAATTCTTTCAACCGCTACCCGATATATGCTGCCGCTGCTGCTGCTGTTTTCTGTTTTTCTTTTGCTGCGGGGACATAGCGAACCGGGCGGCGGATTTGTTGGCGGGTTGGTGGCTGCGGCATCCTTTGCCTTTTACGCCTTTGCCTACAACGTAAAACAGGCCCGGCGTGCCCTGCGGATTAACCCCCGCGTTTTCATTGGGGTGGGTTTGCTAATTGCCGTGAGCAGTGCCACCTACTCGCTGTTTTTGGGCAAATCTTTTATGACCGGCATCTGGACTGAAACCGAATTCCCCGTGTTTGGCGCTATTGGCACACCATTTATTTTTGACGTAGGTGTGTATTTAGTGGTGTTGGGTGTCATTCTGACCATTGTATTTTCGCTGGCAGAAGGAGAACAATAACATGGAAGTTTTACTGGCAGTTGTTGTGGGTATTCTATACGCCGCCGGATTTTATATGATTATGCGGCGCAGCATTGTAAAACTAATTTTGGGGCTGGGTCTGTTGGGGCATGCATCAAACATGTTTATTTTTACTATTGGCCGCGTAATGCGCGGTAACCCGCCGGTAATGCCCCACGGTCACGATGTTCTAACCCAGCCCTATGCCGACCCATTACCCCAGGCCTTTATTTTAACCGCCATTGTCATTGGCTTTGGGGTTCAGGCATTTGCTACCGTTCTGGTAAAACGAGCCTACCAAACTGTAGGCACCGATGATTTTGATCAAATGATCAGCACAGACCAACCATAAATTGACTCAATAGATTATCAAACGGACAAACCATGAACATCCTTTTGATCCTCCCCATCATTATACCTTTCATCACAGGCATTATTTTAATCCTGGCCTGGAATAACCGACCCTTTCAGCGTGCATTCAGCGTTGTGGGCGCAGCCGCTCTGCTCATTGCGGGCCTGGCTCTGCTGCGCGATGTGTGGCAAAACGGCATTCAGGTGGCCCAAATGGGTGGCTGGCCCGCGCCGTTTGGCATCACCCTGGTGGCCGACCTGTTGAGCTGCATTATGGTCATTCTGGGTGGGATAATGGTGCTGTCCATCGGCATTTACTCGCTGATGGATGTTGACAAAGGCCGAGAGTCTTTTGGTTACTACCCGCTGCTGCACATCCTGATGATGGGCATCAGCGGCTCATTCCTTACCGGCGACCTGTTTAACCTGTACGTCTGGTTTGAAGTAATGCTGATGTCATCGTTTGTGTTGCTGGTGCTGGGCGGCGAACGCAACCAGCTTGAGGGGGGCATCAAATATGTTACGCTCAACCTGCTCTCGTCGGCCATATTTTTGGCCGCGGTTGGCGCTATGTACGGGCTGGTAGGCACAGTGAATATGGCAGACCTGGCTGTGATGGTTCAGCGGGGCGAACAGGCTGGAATCATTCAAACGCTGGCAACCATGTTTTTGATTGCCTTTGGCATTAAGGCTGCTATCTTCCCGTTGTTTTTCTGGCTGCCGTCATCGTACCACACTCCGCCGGCGGGGGTATCGGCTATTTTTGCCGGGCTGCTGACCAAGGTTGGGGTTTACACCCTGATCAGAGTCTTTACCCTCATTTTTATCCTGGATGTGGGTTACACGCACACCATTATTCTGGTGCTGGCCGGTTTTACAATGGTTTCAGGCGTGTTGGGCGCCGCCACCCAAAATGAAATGCGCCGGATTTTGTCGTTTCACATTATCAGCCAGATTGGTTATATGATTATGGGGTTGGGGCTGTACACGCCGCTGGCGCTGGCCGGTTCGGTATTTTACATTATGCATCATATTATTGTTAAAGCTAACCTGTTTCTGGTGAGCGGCGTGGTCAACCGTCTCAGAGGCACGTACCAGCTCAAAAAACTGGGCGGCCTGTACCGGGTGTACCCAATGCTGGGTGTTTTGTTTCTCATTCCGGCCTTTTCTCTGGCCGGGGTGCCGCCGCTTTCCGGGTTTTGGGCAAAGTTTGCCCTTATCCGGGCCGCGCTTGAAATTGACAGCTACCTGATTGTAGCGGCCGCGCTGGTGGTGAGCCTGCTCACACTGTTCTCAATGACCAAAATCTGGGGCGAGGTATTCTGGAAGGCAGACCCCGCGGAACACCCGGAAACAGAAGAAAATCCACCGTTGAGCCAACTGGCCTACCTGATTATTCCCATTGCCGGCCTGGCGTTGATTACCGTCTCAATTGGTCTCTTCTCTGAACCGTTCTTTGCGCTGGCCATTGACGCTGCCAAACAACTTTTAAATCCCGCAGAATACATTCAGGCGGTTAATCCCGTGGTAGGAGGATCTCTGTGAGAACATTTCTGTTAAATATTTTACTGGCTCTGGCCTGGACAGCCCTGACCGGTGATTTCAGCCCGGTTAATTTTGTTGCCGGTTTCATTTTTGCGTACGCTGCTTTGTGGGTTATGCAGTTCATCATGCTGTCATCCAGCTATTTTGGAAAGGTAACCGGAGTCATTTCTTTTATTTTTCGGTATTTGTGGGAACTGGTCAAAGCCAACATTCGTATGGCGTACCACGTGCTGGCCCCGCTGAACAAACTGCGCCCCGGTGTGGTAGGCATTCCGCTGGACATCACATCTGATATTCAAATTACCATGCTGGCCAACATGATTACCCTAACACCCGGCACGCTGAGCCTTGATGTTTCTACCGACCGGTCTGTGCTGTATGTGCATAATTTTGTCATCAGCAACCCGGAAGAATTTCGGGAGGAAATCAAATCTGGCTTTGAAAAAGAAGTTCTGGAGGTAACGTCATAATGGTCAGTTCTGTAGCGCTGTATTTTGTACTGCCGGCCATTGTTTTGGCCGTGGTCACCACCTTTGTGCGGCTGCTGCTCGGCCCCAGCCTGCCGGACCGGGTTGTAGCCCTTGACCTCATGACCACACTCGGCATTGGGGTGATTGTGGCCTACGCCCTGGGCATGGACGAGCCGATTTTTGTTGATATTGCCATTGTCGTCGCCCTGATTTCATTTTTGGGAACCATTGCCTTTGCTTACTACGTTCAAAAGAGAGTGCAACAATGACCTTTTTAGACACGCTGTTAGAAGTTATCAGCCTGCTACTTCTGATAACCGGCACCATATTTGTTTTGATTTCTGCGGTTGGGGTGGTACGGATGCCCGATTTGTACCTGCGAATGTCGGCCTCTACCAAATCATCAACGCTGGGGCTGGGGCTGGTGCTGTTAGGTGCGGCTCTCTATTTTCGGCATGATTTTGGGATTGCCAGCCGGCTGGTTGCTATTGTGGTTTTTCTGTTGCTGACCGCGCCTGTGGCGGCGCATCTGATGGGCCGCGCCGCGTACCACACCGGCGTGCCTTTGTGGGAAAAATCCATCCACGATGACTTAAAAGGCAAATACAATCCGGAAGATGATACGCTGGACAGTTTTACCGATACACTCCCCAAAGTATTTTTGGAAGAAAGTTAAAGCATTTGGCGTGGTTCATTAGCGCGCACTATTAACTTTACAAATCTGCTGGTTCTGCCCGATGCCTTTGGTACACGTACAATGGTAAGCTAGTGCAACTATCAACCGTGGCCGAAGGCAAAATTGTTAACTGTTAACAATCAACGGTTAATTGTTAAAAATTATTGCGTTTTAACCGGACACGTAAGCCGGCAAATTTGTAACGCTGAAAATCTGCCAAAATGAACCATACCAAACATTTTAAACCTACCATCATTTACGCAGAAACCTGGCTAAACACAGCCGGGTTTTTTTGTAAATGCACGTTCCCGCCTGATTGCGGGCTAAATCTGGATATGCTATAATTCTTCCGCAAAAATTACGGTTTAAGGAGTTTTCATTGAAAATTGCTGTTGATGCCATGGGCGGCGACCACGCCCCGGCGGCCATTGTTCATGGCGCGGTTTGGGCTGCCCGTGATTTTGGAATCACCATTCAGTTGGTGGGCCAACCCGATGTTATCAAAACCGAGTTGGCACGCCACAACACCACCGGCCTGGATTTACCGATTATCCCCGCCAGCCAGGTGATTGAAATGGATGAATCGCCGGTGGCGGCTGTAAAAGCCAAAAAAGATTCATCAATGGTGGTGGCGCTGCGGCTGGTTAAACAACAACAAAGCAATGCCTTTGTCACCGCCGGCAACTCCGGCGGAGCCATGGCCGCCGGGCTGTTTGGATTGGGCCGGATTAAAGGCGTCAAGCGACCGGCGCTGGGCACTATCTTTCCCACAGACTCCCAACACGGCTACTGTTTTTTGCTGGATGTAGGCGCCAACAGCGATGTACGCTACGAGAATCTGTACCAGTTTGCCTTTATGGGCCACTATTACGCCCAACACGTGCTGCAAATTCCTTCGCCGCGGGTGGGGCTGCTTTCTATTGGCGAGGAGGAAGAGAAAGGCAGCCTGCTCACCCAACGTGTATCGCCGCTGCTCAAAGACAGCCACCTGAATTTTGTGGGCAATGTTGAAGGCAAAGACATTCCGGCCGGGTTGGCCGACGTGGTGGTAACCGACGGCTTTACCGGCAACGTCTACATCAAAGGCGCCGAAGGCGTAGCCCGCATTATCCAAAAATATCTGGAACGCGAAATCAAATCTCGGCCCACCGCCTTGCTGGGCGCCATTCTGGCCCGTGGAGCCATTAAAGCCTTTCGCACCAAACTGGATTACCGTGAATTCGGCGGCGGCCCGCTGCTGGGCGTGAACGGCGTGGTCATTATTGCCCACGGCCGCTCAGACCCGTACGCCACGCGCCACGCCATCAGGGTAGCCAAACAAGCCGCCGAAAACAATGTTGTTGGCGCCATTGCCGCCGGGCTGGGTAAAAGCAAAATCAGCACCAACGGCAAATAAGTCTGTGCAGGCTACAACACCATCACGCTTCTGCTTCAACAACCCGCGCCACACAAAATTTCCCGGCAGAAAAACTCTGTCCGGCACAGCACGCAAAAATTTAAAGGATACCCCGCAAATATGAAAGTTGTTACCGATACCCAACTTGTTGAATCCCGCGCCAAATGGGCCAAACGCATTGCGCCGTTCACCCTGCTGTTTCTGGTGGGCGGCCTAATTACCAACTTCCTCAGCATTAGCCAGCCGGAATATTTTCGGCCTACGTTGATTTTGCTGGCGCTGGGCTTTGTATCGGCTATTGTCAGCAGCAATCTGGTGAACAACTGGGTGCGCGAACCCCGCGCCGACCAGGTGTTGACCCAGATACTTAAAAAATTTAGCAACGATTACCAACTGTTCAACTACACCGGCCCCATCCGCCACGTGCTGATTGCGCCAGACGGCCTGTACGCCATTGTGGTTAAAAACCACGATGGCGAAATTACAGTGAACGGGCGTAAAGTTTCGCGCAAATTCACCTGGAAACGACTGGTCAAAATGTTTGCCGATGAAGGACTAGGCTCACCCATTGCCGAAGCCGAAAACCGGGCCGCCAAACTGGCTAAATCACTCAACCGCGAATTTCCGGACATGGACGTGCCCCCGGTTAAACCGCTGCTGCTGTTTTCAAACAAAGAGGCGCAGGTTACCGTCAACCAACCCGATGTGCCGGCGCTGGTCACCAGCGAAATAAAAAACTACCTGCGTGAAGAGGGCAAAAACCGGGTGGTTTCCAGTGATGTGCGCAAAAAGCTGGCAGAATATCTGGGTGGGGAATAACCCTGCCGCCGCAGGGTTGACAGGGTGACAACAATTTCTTTGGTTGGACTGGCCGCCGTGTGGGCGGCAATTTATGCGGCAACCAGAAAAATCGCCGCGCGCCGGGCCGGACACTGGCCGTTTGCGGCCGAAGTTGTGGCCGCTGCGGGGCTGCTGGCGCTGGCCACGGTTGGCTTTTTCTGGCAGATTCTGCTCACTGAAAACACGTGGATGCCCGCCGGCGGCGGCGATCTGGCCCCGTTT
>RFJF01000189.1 GCA_003695455.1 Chloroflexota bacterium | reverse complement strand
TATTCACGCCGGGCGCCACCATTTCCGGGTAGGTGGTAGCATCGCAGGCCGAGGTGCCGCGGCTGCTGGAGCTGTAAATTGCATCGCTATTATCTACTGCGCCCACGGCAAAGGCTTCCGGGTAGTTGGCCGGGCTAAAGCCGCCAATATAGGGATTCGGGTCGTTTCCGGCGGCAAAGATGGGCAGAATACCGGCGGCCCGCAGATTTTGCACCGCCGTTTGAAATTCTGTGTTGCAGCCGGCGCTCCACGTCCACGAATTGTTGACCACGTGCGGAGCGTCGTCGGTGTTGGGGTCGCCGTCGGGGTCCAGCAGCCACTGGAACGCCTGGTGAATAGGCAGCACGTAGGCACGTCCGGCGTTGTTAAATATTTTGGCCGCAATCCATTGCGCGCCGGGCGCTACACCGTAAGCCACACCATTTTTTTGGCCGCCCACCATCACACCCATTGTCCAGGTTCCGTGGCCGCTCAGGTCTTCCAGGGCTGATTTTCTGGCATAATCGGTTGGGGTGGTATTTTCGCCGTAGGGGTCAAACCAACTGTTGCTTCCGCCTCGCCATTTGGAGGCCAAATCCTGGTGGTAAGCAATATCAACGCCGGTATCCAGGCTAGCTACCACAATGCCCTGTCCGGTAAATCCCAAATCCCACATGGCCGGGGCGTTGATTAGTTGCAGGTTGGCTTCGGCGGCGGCGGCCTGCGCCCCCAGTTCCTGCGGAATGGGCGAGGGCGACGCCTGAATATAATCGTTGGCGCTAATCCGGGCCACTTCTGGCCGGGCGGCAATTTCCTGAATCACATCGGGGGTGGCGGTTACAGCCAGCCCGTTGAAAATCCACAAATACTCAACCTGACTCACCCGCGCTTCTGCGCGGCGAAGGTTGAGTAACGTTTTAATGGCCCGCTGGCTGAATTCGGCTTTGGATTGGAGTTGGGTGATAACGTTTTTGAGCCGGGCGGCGCGGTTGCGGCCCGGCGGGGTGGCGGCCAGGTGGCTCAGATTAACCTGGTCGGTGAGAGTGACAATGACGGTCAACATATCGCCGGGCGGCAGCGCTTTCATGGCCGCCAGCACATCCGGCGAAATCTTGCCGGCGCCGTTCGGCCCCATTTGGGCCGGCTGTGGATTAATCTCGCTATGCGGCGCCACAGGGCCGGCCTGCGCGGCACGGCTAAAGCCGGCAAACAGCATCAGAGTTGCCGCCAGCAGCGATACAACTGTTTTTGGAAACTGGTAAGTTGCAAAAATCATTCCGGTAAAATTCTCATCGGCCAGAGAGATTTAGAATCCCCAGGCCTGCACTTCGTACCGCGCAACGTCATTATACGGTGGGCCAACGCATATTTTAAAGTGATAGGTTTGGTCACCCACAACTTTTTCCGGATAATAGACCGGTTCATCCTGAAAATTGATGACGTTATCGTGGGCATCATACAGGACCGCCGTGATAACCAGGTATTCCTGCAACTGGCTGCCGGGATTGCTCAAATATCCGCCAACGCAGTAGCTGTTGTTTTGGTACGATTGAGTTAAATTGGAAAACTCAAAATCTTCCCGAGGCGGGTTGGCGGCAGACACAGCGCCCAGAGTCAGGTTAAAATCGGCGGCGCCGCTGAGGCCGTTGACCAGCAACTGGAAGGGCATTTCGCCGTTGGGCGGCACGGAGTAACCGGGCCAGTAGGCGTCAATCCGATTATCTTGCCCCACAACGTTGCCGCGGGCATCGTAAAAGATGGCGCTGACCTGTTCAATCTCTTGTGCGGTGGACGAATTATTAACCATATTGCCGTACACCAACATTCCGTTCTGAAAAATGGTGGTATCGGTGCGAACACCCACAAACGACCAGTTGGAATCCGGTTCATCAGTGTCCACCGCGTCGTTGGCGTCAGAGTCGCCGCCATCGGCTACGTTATCTGCCGGCGCCGGCGTTGCGGTGGGTGGCACAGGCGTAGGTGTTTGGGTGGGGGCGGCTGTTGCCGTGGCGGTGGGCTGTGGCGCGCCGGGAGTAGGCAAAATGACAACTTCTTTGCCCGGCGTGCTGAACGGTGTGGGACGGGGAGTTGCCACCGCAGGCGCATAGGCCGATGATTTTCCGGCAGAGCGGTTGGCGCTCACCGGCGGGGTGTACGGCGAGGCAAACTGCCCGTATGCCGGCAGTGGCTGTACAGGCGAAAACGCCGATGACGTGGCCGGTTTGGCAACCCGGCCGGGTTGCGCCGGAGCCTGAGACGGCACGGACGCGTTTGGCAAATTGGGCTGGGCCGGCGCAAATCCATTTGACCGCGCCGCATTGGCGGGTTCAGAAGATGCAGACAATCCGGCTACAGCCACCTGTTCTGCGCTGGCCGTGGGTGTAAGGGTGGGTAACGGCGTGGCCGTCAACCGGGGCAGGGGGGTGCGGGTGGCATTCGGGCTAAATGAAATTACGGTAGCGGTTGGCACAAAAATGACGGCGGCAAAGGCGCACATGGCCACCATTGCCCCCAGGCCGAGTACCGGCAGCAGACAACCCAGGTTCAATAAACGCCGGGTTCCGCTTTGTTGTTCCGCTGACCGGCCGGAGGTTAGCCCGTCAAAATTATTCATCCGTCCCATATTCAAGCTCCGTCAGGTGATAATTTCTAAAAAATGATACTGAACTGAAAAAATTATTTGACAACCAGTGGCCCGTAGCGGGTATCGCCCACCATTACAGACAGTTCCATGCCGGGTTCAACCACATTGCCAACGTTGGGGAAAAAGAGAAAGTAGCCAATACCGTCATGCAGTTCGATGATGTGGTTGATGCCGGGGTTCATCACCTGGCCGGTGTCGTCAATCACCAGCCGGGGGAATTTTTGGGCATTGCGCATGGTAACGTTGGCCTTGGTCGAGTCAATTACTTTGTACCGAAAATCAATAATGCCGCCGCCGGCGGTTACCGCAATCATTTTGGGCCGGATGCCGCTGACTTGTTCAAATTCTTCCATACTTACCGAGGCGGGCAGATTGCTCTGATTGCCAAAAAAGTACCAGCCCAGCAACCCGGCGGCAATGATTGCCGCCAACGCCAAACCGGCCGTTAGCAGCCATTTTTTTGAGAAAAACATTTTACTTTTGGGTTGGGTTAATGTTGCTGTTGTCATATTTTTTACCTTTTTACTGAGTGTCCGGGGGCAGACCCCGGAGACCTTCAAGCCGGCCTCCGGGGTCTTTTCCCCGAAAAGGGTTGTTACTTCTTACTTCTTACTTCTTACTTCTTACTTCTTACTTCTTACTTCTTACTTCTTACTTCCTGCCTTACCATTTCACGTCAATGGCGTCCAGGTCTTTGAAGGAGCGGTTGGTGGGTTCAGCCAGGTCGTGGGCGCCGCCGTCAAAGAAGAGTGACCAGACACCGTTATCGTACAAGACTACATCCTCATCATCCACCATGCCTATACCAGGCACGTTGGTTCCCTTGTTGCGGTTAAACGAGACGTAGAAGGTGTTGTTATCTACAATCGTCAGGCCGTCAATGTCGGCGTTGCCGGGCAAGAAGTTGCCGGCTCCGCTGCGGGCATCCCAGAAGCGGCTGCATTCCACGCCGTTCCACACATAGATGTCGGCATCATCATACGGGCCGCCGAGGGCGTTGGTGCCTGTGTCGGCGCCGGCGGTATTCACGCGGTCATTGCCAACGGTGGAGAAGTAAATCACACCATTGGGCTTGATATCGAACGCGTCAATGTCCCGGCCGTTGGTGCCGTGGAGGCCACATTTGCGGCCTTCAAACGCAAGGTTCCATTCGTTGGTGTTGAGCGTGTCAACCACAACAATGTCCTCATCACCAACGCCGCCCAGCGTTGGCACGGCTGTGCCGGCATCGCGGTTGAACGATATGTAGTACTTGCCGGTTGCCAGGTCAACCTGGAGGCCGTCAATGTCGGCGTGCGGAACCAGGCCGGCAGCCGTACCGTCAAAGAGGCGGTCAAAGGCGTTGCCGCCAATCGTTCCATCCCAGTGATAGATGTCGGCGTCATCAAACGGAGGATTCACGTTCTGTATCTTGGCATTGTTGCCGGCGCCCAGGGTTGAGAAGTAGAGATGGGTAGCTGCCGGGGTGGGGGCTTCGGCCACGGTCAGCGTGGTGCTGATGGCCTGGCTCCAGTTACCGGCCGCGTCTCTGGCTCGCGCCCAGATGACGTAGTCGCCGTTGGCCCACCCGGTCAGGTCAATGCTGCCGGTGATGTCCCAGGCCGGGCCGTTGACGGTGATGAACATAGGCATGCCGTTGCCCTGCCCCGGGTCCGCACCCGCAAACCATTCTGCCCGGTTGATGGCGGTAGCCGCGTCTGTGGCGGTGGCCGTCAACGCAGTGGTGGGTGCGCTGTTGGTGGGGTTGGGGTTGGCAATCAGGCCGCTCACGGTGGGCGGTGTTTTGTCAATAGTCAGATTAGCTGTAACAACCGCGCCCCAGTTGCCGGAAGCATCCTGGCCGTGAACGCCAACCGTGTGCGTACCCTCGGTCAGGCGGTTGACGGTAGACAGCGGAATGAAGGCGTAAGCGTCTTCACCGGTGCTGTTGTACTGGCCGTCGGCCGGGGTCAGCGGGAAGCCGGTGCCGTCCAGGTCAACGGTCGGGCCCTGGTAGTCAATGAAGCCTTCAGCCGCGTGGATGTTGGACAGGACGCCGTTGCTCAGGGTATCGCTGATGGTGGCGTTGACCCGCATTGAGAAGAGGCTGGGGTTGACCGGCAGGAAGCCGTTGTTGGCGCTGGGCAGCAGGTCCACAGACACGGTATTCGGCCCGGTTTTATCAACCATCAGGTCAATGGTGCCGGGGTTACCCCAGTGGTCAAACTCATCC
>RFJF01000188.1 GCA_003695455.1 Chloroflexota bacterium | reverse complement strand
CCAAAATGTCAAGGGGGCAGAAATCGGGCAACCCGCACAAAAATGCAAACCGATTTTAAAAATTGGGAATTGCCGGGTACATTACCTTAAAACAAAAAGGCCGCTCATTTGAGCGGCCTGAATTACCTGAAACAGCCGGTTTTATTGCAACGGTGCAAAGCGTTGTTGGGTAATATCTCTAACGGGTGGTGCATCGGTTAATTGCAGGAATACCACCTGATTTTCATCGAAGGATTGGCTTGAAGCGTCGGCCTGAACAGCCTGCGCACCGTTGAGCACAAGGGCGGTTGCCAAGACTGTTAAAACCAGTGCCAATGTTAACAAGGCGCTTGTCAAATTTGATCGTACCCGTGTCATGTGCCGAACCTCACTTTCTTTAACGTTGAATACAGTATATCAAACCATTAAAAAAAATTAATCCGCCGCCCGGCTAGTTCTTGCTACGCTTAAAGACGGGCATTTTTGGCGTGTATTTTTGCACAATTAAGCAATATGCCTACGACAATTGGCGTAATGGTGATGGGGTTCACAACTAGCCCAAAAATGCGAAATTTGATGCAAAACCGGCGATTATTGGTGGAGGAAAATTATGCTGGATCCGGCCATCATTGGAAACCATTGGCTGCTAAAATATATTGGCTCATCGGTGATTGGGGTGGCTTTTAGCCCGGATGGGCGGGTGCTGGCCTCGGTGGGGGCCAACTACCGGGTGCGGCTCAGTGCGGTTGAAAGCGGACATGACTGGTGGCAGATTTCCGGTATTGGGGTTACGTTTAGCCCCACCGGCAAAATGATGGCTGCTGTGGGCCGAGACAGCAAAGCACACCTGTGGGAGTTGAATCAGGGGCGCGAGTTGAAACGGGTTGAAGGCCCCCGCATGCGGAGTGTGGTCTTTAGCCACGATGGACAAACGCTGGCCGGCGTTACAGATGGTTCGCTGCGCGATAAAGTGATGGTCTGGAATACCACAGATCAGAAACCCGTTCGCAAAATGAAGGGGCAGTGGTACGGCCTGCAAAATGTAGCCTTCAGCCCCAACGGCGAGCTGTTGGCCGGCGGCAGTAAACGCGTGCGCGTGTGGCACGTAGAAAGCGGCCGTGTGTTGCAGGAGTTAGCCGGTCACACAGAAATCATCGAAGCCATCAGTTTTAGCCCCGATGGCCGCCTGCTGGCTACCGCCGCCCGCAACGGCGTGATAATTTTGTGGAACGTGCAAACCGGGCAGGTGGCAGCTCAACTTACCGGCCACACTAACGAAGTACACAGCGTGGCCTTTAGCCCCAACGGCCAATTACTGGCATCGGCCTGCTGGGATAAAACCATCGGCCTGTGGAATGTTGAAAGCGGTGCGTTGTTGGGCCGCCTGCACGGCCACCACAGTTACGTTCACTGTGTGGCCTTTAGCCCCGATGGCCGGTTTTTGGCATCCGGCAGTTGGGACCGAACCGTGCGGCTGTGGGGCATAAATGTTTCAGAGGATGAGTGGCAGCACATTGCCCGGCAGTGGCAGCAGCGATTATCGCCGGGGTGGCGCAAGGCCGGCCGTTGCGAGCAGTGCGGCGACCGCGTGCGCTTCTGGAATCGCTGGCGCGGGGTGCGCCGCTGTTCACTTCACCGGAAAAATTAAAAGGAGACACGCAAAATGAAAACACGCTGCGATTGGGCCGGCAGCGACCCGTTGTACCTGACCTATCACGATGACGAATGGGGTGTGCCGGCTCACAATGACCGGCATCTGTTTGAAATGCTGATTTTGGAAGGAATGCAGGCCGGGTTGAGCTGGATTACCAT